>NZ_JBEZVK010000006.1:0-198132 GCF_040636955.1 Streptomyces sp. NPDC032472 | reverse complement strand
GCCTGGACTACATGAACTCCCGCTACGGCTCCCCGGTCGGCGCCTGGAACTTCTGGCAGGCCCACCACTGGTACTAAGCCACCAGTGAGCTGAACCCGCTGAGCTGAACAGCGATGCGAAGGCCCCGGTGGCCGGCCTCCCCAGGTCCGGCCCCCGGGGCCTTCGGCTTCCCATCCCACAAGGGGTTCAGTCGGCGCCCGAGGCGCCCCGGCGCGGCGCAGGTGCACCCGCGCGCCGCTCCGTCACAGCCGCTGGATGATCGTCCCCGTCGCCAGCGCCCCGCCCGCGCACATGGTGATCAGCGCGAACTCCTTGTCGCGGCGCTCCAGCTCGTGCAGGGCCGTGGTGATCAGCCGGGCGCCGGTCGCACCGACGGGGTGGCCGAGCGCGATGCCCCCGCCGTTGACGTTGACCTTGTCCAGGTCCTGTTCGAAGACCTGGGCCCAGCTGAGGACGACGGAGGCGAAGGCCTCGTTGATCTCGACCAGGTCGATGTCCCTGAGGGACATCCCGGCCTTGCCGAGCACGGCCCGCGTCGCGTCGATCGGGCCGTCCAGGTGGTAATGCGGATCGGCGCCGACCAGGGTCTGCGCGACGATCCGGGCCCGCGGCTTCAGCCGCAGGGCGCGGGCCATCTTGCGGGAGGCCCACATCACGGCGGCGGCCCCGTCGGAGATCTGCGAGGAGTTCCCGGCGGTGTGGACGGCGGTCGGCATGACCGGCTTGAGGCCGGCCAGCGCCTCCATGCTGGTGTCGCGCAGGCCCTCGTCCCGGTGGACCAGGCGCCACATGCCCTGGCCGGCCGCCTGCTCCTCCTCGGTGGTGGGGACCTGGACGGCGAAGGTCTCCCGCTTGAACCGCTCCTCCGCCCAGGCCGCGGCGGCCCGCTCCTGCGACAGCAGCCCGAGCCGGTCGACGTCCTCGCGGCCGAGGCCCCGGCGGCGGGCGATCCGCTCGGCGGCCTCGAACTGGTTGGGGAGGTCGACGTTCCACTCGTCCGGGAAGGGCTTGCCGGGGCCGTGCTTGGAGCCCGAGCCCAGCGGCACCCGGCTCATCGCCTCCACGCCGCAGGCGATCCCGATGTCCATGACCCCGCCGGAGATCATGTTCGCGACCATGTGGTTGGCCTGCTGGGAGCTGCCGCACTGGCAGTCCACGGTGGTCGCGGCGGTCTCGTACGGCAGGCCCATGGCGAGCCATGCGGTGCGGGCCGGGTTCATCGACTGCTCGCCGGCGTGGGTGACCGTGCCGCCGACGATCTGTTCGACGCAGTCGGGCTGGATTCCGGTACGGGCGAGGAGCTCGCGGTAGGTTTCGCCGAGCAGGTAGGCGGGGTGGAGGTTGGCGAGCGCGCCCCCGCGCTTGCCGATCGGGGTGCGTACGGCTTCGACGATGACGGGTTCCGCGGCCATGAGCTCGTCCTCCTCCTGCACGGTGCCGGCGCGGCGGGCCGTCCCGGCGCCCCGCCCTAACTAGTACGCGTTCTAGTTCTCCTCGCAGTCTTATGACCCGGAGCCCCGGCACGCAAGGGTCTTGCACCCGGCCTCCACGGATTCCACACGCAACAGTCGGCGCGGAAGCCCTTGTCACTTCTAGAACCCGTTACTACCTTTCGGGCCAACTCTGATGGGACGTCAGACTTGGAGTCGCCCGATGACCTGTCCCGCGCTGCCCGAAGGCTTCGACGCCACCGACCCCGGCCTCCTCGAGGACCGGGTCCCCTTCCCCGAGTTCGCGCTGTTGCGGCGGACCGCTCCCGTGTGGTGGTGCCCGCAGCCGCGCGGTGTCACCGGCTTCGACGACGAGGGCTACTGGGCCGTGACCCGGCACGCGGACGTCAAGTACGTCTCCACGCACCCGGAGTTGTTCTCCTCCACCACCAACACCGCCATCATCCGCTTCAACGAGCGCATCCACCGCGAGCAGATCGACGCCCAGCGCCTGATCATGCTGAACATGGACCCGCCCGAGCACACCCGCGTACGCCAGATCGTGCAGCGCGGCTTCACCCCGCGGGCCATCCGCGGCCTGGAGGACGCCCTGCGCGACCGGGCCCGCAGGATCGTGGAACAGGCCCGCACCGCAGCGGAGTCGGACGGCGGCGACGGCAGCTTCGACTTCGTCACGCAGGTGGCCTGCGAGCTCCCGCTGCAGGCGATCGCGGAACTGATCGGCGTACCGCAGGAGGACCGCCTGCGCATCTTCGACTGGTCGAACAAGATGATCGCGTACGACGACCCCGAGTACGCCATCACCGAGGCGGTCGGCGCCGAAGCGGCCATGGAGCTCATCGGGTACGCCATGAACATGTCCGCCGCGCGCAAGGAGTGCCCCGCCAAGGACATCGTCACCCAGCTCGTGGCCGCCGAGGGCCAGGGCAACCTGAGCTCCGACGAGTTCGGCTTCTTCGTGCTGCTGCTGGCCGTCGCCGGCAACGAGACCACCCGCAACGCCATCAGCCACGGCATGTACGCCTTCCTCACCCACCCCGAGCAGTGGGAGCGGTACAAGGCCACCCGGCCGGCGACGGCGGCCGAGGAGATCGTCCGCTGGGCCACCCCGGTCGTGTCCTTCCAGCGCACCGCCACCCGGGACACCGAGCTGGGCGGGCAGAAGATCCGGGCGGGGGACCGGGTCGGGCTGTTCTACTCCTCCGCCAACCACGACCCGGAGGTCTTCACGGACCCGGACGTCTTCGACATCACCCGCGACCCGAACCCGCACCTCGGCTTCGGCGGCGGCGGACCGCACTTCTGCCTCGGCAAGTCCCTGGCCGTCATGGAGATCGACCTGATCTTCAACGCCCTCGCCGACACCCTGCCCGACCTGCGGCTCACCGGCGAGGCACCGCGCCGGCTGCGCGCGGCCTGGCTCAACGGGATCAAGGAACTCCGGGTCGCCCACGGCCGAGCGCGCGGCACGGGGCGGTAACGGCCCGCAATCGATGCGGTCCGGGGCATTGTCGCGGCGGCGGCCGGACGTCAGACTGCGCGGATGGATCTCCAGGACACGGTCAGCAGGGGGCCCGACGAGAGCGTGGAGGCGCGCTGGCAGCGCCTGCCCACGACGTGGCGGCTGATGGTCGAGCGCGGCGGGCCCCAGGCCGCCGTCGGCCGGGGCGTCCTCGCGCTGATCGACGCCGCCGCGGCGCAGCCGGAGCTGCGCCGGCTGTACCCGTTCACCAGCCACTGCGTCCTGCGGTTCAGCAGCCGGGGCGGCCACCCGCCGGAGGCGGACGTGCCGTCCGTCGAGCCGGTGCGCGAGGGCGGCTTCCGCGTCCTGAGCCCCAGCACGAAGCGGGTCCTCGGCGAGGCCGACACCGCGGAGGCGGCCGTCGCCCTGGTCGTCGCCCGGCTGTCGGCGGCGGCCCCGGGCTGAGGCCGCCGCCCGAGTGGCGGGGGCGCGGGCCCGGGCGGATCCTGGCAGGACGCGGCGATCCACCGCAGGGGTGCCGGGGCCTGCTTCGAGCGGTCCCGGCGCCCCTGCGGTCTGCGTGCACGGGCCTGCGTACGGTGCCAGGCTGAGGCCATGGCCACGATCGGCCCTGCCTTCCGGGGGCGGCTGGTGCGCCCCGAGGACCCCTCGTACGACGCGGACCGGCGGGTGTGGAACGGCTCGATCGACCGCTCCCCCGCCCTGATCGCCTACTGCACCGGCATCGCGGACGTCATCGACGCCGTACGGTTCGCCGCCGCCGAGGGGCTGCCGCTCGCCGTGCGCTCCGGCGGCCACAGCTTCCCCGGGCAGTCGGTGTGCGACGGCGGGATCGTCGTCGACCTGTCGCCCATGCGCGGCATCCGGGTCGACCCGGAGCGGCGCACGGCCCGGGCCCAGGCGGGGGTGCTGCTGGGCGAGTTGGACCGCGAGACGCAGGCCTTCGGGCTGGAGGTGCCGGCCGGGATCGTCACGCACACCGGGCTCGCGGGGCTGACGCTCGGCGGCGGGATCGGCTGGCTGATGCGCAAGTACGGGCTCACCGTGGACCAGTTGCTGTCGGTGGACCTGGTCACGGCCGACGGGTCGTTCCTGAAGGCCGGCGAGGACGAGAATCCCGATCTCTTCTGGGGCGTTCGGGGCGGGGGCGGGAACTTCGGGATCGTCACCGAGTTCGCGTACCGCCTCAACCCGCTGGGGCCGGTGGTGCTGGCGGGGCCGGTCATCTGGCCGATGGCCCAGTCGCCGACGGTGCTGCGGCTGTACCGCGACTGGATCACCACGGTGCCGGACGGGCTGACGACGGTGGTCGTGCACCGTACGGCGCCCCCGCTCCCGTACATCCCGGCGGAGCTGCGGGGCACGCCGGTGGTGATGGTGGTGTGCTGCTGGGCCGGGCCGGTGGAGGAGGGGCAGGAGGTCCTGCGGCCGCTGCGGGAGGCGGGGCCGGCGGCGGCGGACTTGTGCGTACCGAAGCCGCCGTTCACCGAGTTCCAGGCGATGTTCGACCCGTCCTTCCCGCACGGCCGCTGGTACTCCTTCAAGTCCCTCGACGTCGACGTCCTCGGCGACGAGGTCATCGACATCACCGCGGAGCACGCGTCCCGGATGGTCTCCCCGCTGACCGCCTTCCCGATCTTCCACCTCGGCGGGGCGATCGCCCGGGTGGGCGAGGACGAGACGGCCTTCACGGGGCGTACCGCGGGACACACCTTCAACATCAACGGGACGACGCAGGACGCAGAGGGCTTCGAGCAGGAGCGCGAGCGGGCGCGCGGCCTGTGGTCGGCGCTCGCACCGCACCAGACGGGCGTGTACGCGAACTTCCTGATGGAGGAGGGGGCCGAGCGCGTCGAGCAGGCGTACGGGGCGGAGAAGTACCGGCGGCTGCGGGAGCTCAAACGGCGCTACGACCCCGGCAACCTCTTCCGCCTCAACCAGAACATCCCGCCGGCGTAGCGGCCTTCACCGTCCACGAGCCGGGCCCTCCACGAGCCGGGCCGTCTACGAGCCGGTCGCGGCCCGCGCCGGGACGACCGGCCCGGATTCCGTCCCGGCGCCGCCCGCCGTGCGCGGTCCCGGGAGCTCCAGCCTGAGCCCGCGGGGCCCGGACAGCACGTACACCAGCCCGAATCCGGCACCGACGACGATCGCTCCGCCCACCGCGTCGAGCACCCAGTGGTTGGCGGTGGCCACGATCGCGCAGACCGTGATCAGCGGGTGCAGCGCCCCGAGCAGCTTCTGCCAGGCCTTCGGCGCGAGCACGACGACCACGATCCCGCACCACAGCGACCAGCCGAAGTGCAGCGAGGGCATGGCAGCGTACTGGTTGGAGATCGCCGTCATCGCCCCGTACTGCGGATGGGCCAGGTCCTGCGGCCCGTGCACGGTGTCGATGAAGCCGAGCCCGGGCATCAGGCGCGGCGGCGCCAGCGGGTAGAGCCAGAAGCCGAGGAGCGCGATGACGGTCGCCAGCCCCAGGGAGGCGCGCGCCCAGCGGTAGTCGCCCGGCCTGCGCCGGTACAGGACGGCCAGGATGGCCAGCGGCACCACGAAGTGGAACGACGAGTAGTAGAAGTTGAAGAACCTCTCCAGCCAGGGCAGGGCCACGACCGCGTGGTTGACGGCGTGCTCGATGTCCAGGCCCAGCGCCCGCTCGACGGCGTGGATCTGGCCGCCGTGCTCCTCGGCGAGGCTGCGGCTGGCGGGTGCGGCGGCGCGGATGTGCGAGTAGATCGAGTACCCGACCCGTATCAGCAGCAGTTCCAGCAGCAGGTTGGGGCGCGACAGCACGCGCCGCCAGAACGGCAGCAGCGGCACGCGCGACCAGCGGGCCGCGGCCGGGCGTCCGTACGCGGTCGGCACGGGCGCCCGCCAGTACGGCGAGGAGCGCGGCAGGAACGGCACCGCGCAGGCCGCGGCGAGCGCGGCGAGCAGCAGCACGTTGTCCCCTACGGGCGCCAGCGCGGCCAGGTTGGGCATCAGCACGCTGCTCGGCAGCGTCATGGCGAGGACCACGGCGACCGGCCACACGCGCCGGTCCGCGGCGCGCTCGCCCACCCGGCCCGCCACCGCGAGCAGCACCCACAGCAGCTGGTGGCGCCAGCCGGTCGGTGCCACGGCGACGGCCACGCACCCGGTGACGGCGACGGCGAGCAGCAGCTGGCCGTCGCGCGCGTAGCGGACGGCGCGGCGCAGGCCCGCCCAGGCGATCGCCGCCGCGAGGGCCGCGTACAGCACGAGCTCGGCGGGGCCGGTGAGGCCGAGCCGCAGCAGGGCGCCGTGCACGGACTGGTTGGCGAGGGCGTCGGGGGCGCCGCCGAGGCCGGTGCCGGCCACGTGGTGCACCCAGTACGTCCACGAGTCGTGCGGCAGGGCCGCCCACGCCAGGGCGGTGGCTCCGGCGAAGGTCGCGCCGGCGGCCCGCGCGGTGGGGCGGCGGTCGGTGCACCACAGCAGCGGCGCGAACAGCAGCAGGGCCGGCTGCAGCGCGGCGGCGAGCCCCACGAGGAACCCGGCCGGGCGCTCGGCGGGCACCCGGAACACGGCCAGCAGCACCAGCAGCACGGGCAGGACGGGCAGGACGGCGCTCTGGCCGGGCGCGGCGGCCTCGCGGACGGGCAGCGAGACCATCATCAGGCCGACCAGGGCGGGCGCGGCGAGCAGCGCGGTGCGCCGGGGCACCGGGTCGGGCAGGCCGCGCGCGGCGACGAGCCCGACGGCGCCGACGAACAGCAGCGTCACGCAGGTCCAGGCCACCTCCAGCGAGGGCGCGGCCAGGCCGAGGGCGGGTCTGAGGACGAGCCCGGCGAAGGGCGTGCCGCTGAACTGGCCGGCGTCGTACAGCGAACCGGGCAGGCTGTCGGGGAGGTGCAGCTCGCCGAGCCACTGGCCCGGTGGCACGCGCAGCACGACGGCGGCCTGCCGCAGGGCGAGCACCCCGGCCAGCGCCCACAGCAGGAGCCGCGCCGCCGCGAGCCTGTTGCTCCCGCCTATGACCCCGGCATGTCCGGTCGCACCCCTGTGCTCTGCCGCGTCAGCCACGCCTCGCCGGCCTCCCGTCCTGTGGAACGCAACCCTGACTTAGCCTGGCTGCCGCGTCGGATTACCCGGGACGACGATATCCCCCGCCGGATCCCTAGGATGGCGGGCATGAGCATCGTGAAGATCAACGTACTGACCGTGCCGGCCGAGCAGCGTGAGGTGCTGGAGCAGCGCTTCGCCTCGCGGGCGGGGGCGGTTGAGGGTTCGGACGGGTTCGAGTGGTTCGAGCTGCTGCGCCCGGTGGAGGGCACCGACCAGTACCTCGTCTACACGCGGTGGCGGTCGGAGGAGGACTTCCAGGCGTGGATGGAGGGGCCCATGAAGGCGGCGCACCAAGGCGGCGGCGCGGGTGCGGGTGCGGGGGCGGGCGCCGGCGCCGGCGAGCGGCCCAAGCCGGCGGCCTCGGCTTCGACGGTGTGGTCGTTCGAGGTCGTGCAGCAGGCGGGTCCGAAGCAGGAGGCCTGAGCCGCGGCCGGCGTCAGCTGCGGCGGCCGGGCCGCTGGATCAGCTGCGTTGGCCGCATCAGTTGCGTGAGCTGCGTCAGTTGCATCAGCTGCGACAGCTGCGTCCGCTGCGTCCGCTGCGTCAGCTCCAGAAGGCGTCCTCCTCGTCGATGTCCTGCGTGCACTGATCGATGTCACTGATCTTTCCGCCGACGATCGTGAAGAACAGGCCCTCCTGGATCTCGATGCCGCGGTCGCCGCGGTCGCCGCGCAATGTGTGGACGGCTATGGCGTGGCCCCGGCCGTCCACCGTCACCATGTGCAGATCGACCTGCATCGTGCCCTTGGTCTCCTCGCCCATGCGGCGGTAGAGGTCGAGGACGGCCTCGCGGCCCTTGTGGTGACCGGACAACGGGTTGGTGCCGGGTACGTGGTGGATGACGTCGGCCGTCATCAACGAACCCAGGGTGTCCATGTCGCCCTTGCCGAAGGCCTCGTAGCCGCGGCGGATCAGGGCAGCGTCGGGGTGTTGGGACATGGCGCTCACGCCCTCCGTTGATGCGATTTAACCCTTTTCCCATCATCGGCCCGTGGCTGTGGATATTCCACGCGGCGCTGGGCGGTCGAACCGCACAATGACGCCATGAACACCAACACGGGGGACACCGCGACGACCGCCGCCACCTGGGCCGTCGTCGCCGAGCACTACGACACGGCCGACGCCACCGCGCTGCGGCGCGCCTACTACGCCGAGGTCGCCGGGCGGTACTGGAAGCGGCCCGTGACCGAGGCCGAGATCGACCAGGGCATGCTGGACTTCCCGACCGACGGGCTCCTGCCGCCCACCGGCCGGTTCGTGGTCGGCCGGCTCGACGGCGAGCCGCTCGCCTGCGGCGGCGTCCGGCTGCTCGATCCCGCCACCGCGGAGCTGACGCGGGTGTACGTGGACCCGCGCGCCCGCGGAACCGGCGGCGGGGCGGCGCTGCTCGCCGCACTGGAGGACGAGGCCCGGGCGCTGGGCGCTGAGCGGGTCCGGCTGGACACCCGGTCCGACCTGGTGGAGGCGCGGGCGCTGTACGCGCGCCACGGGTACGCGGAGATACCCGCGTACAAGTCGGACCCCTACGCCGAGCACTTCTTCGAGAAGCGGCTGGCCTAGCGGCTCGTCCGGTGGCTCGTCGGGGTGGTCAGCCCCTGCCCTCCAGGGCCTTGCGGGTCTCCGGTCCGTAGACGCCCCAGGGGTCGCCCTCGATCTCGTTGTACCACTGGAACTCGGACACGGCCTTTTCCGTACGGTCGTCGAACCGGGAATTGATCTTCCCCCGGTACAGGCCCTGTCCCGCCAGCAGCCGCTGCAACTTCTCCACCTCCGGGCCGGAGTCGCCGTACTTCAGCGTCGGCGCCTTCGGCGGCGGGGGCGGGGTGCTCGCCGGGCGGCTCGCGCTCGGCGAGGGAGCTGCCTGAGCCGCCGCCGAGCGGGAGGCGGTGCGCGAGGGCGAGGCCGACTTGGAAGCGGAGGACGAAGCAGAGACGGAGCGGGAGGCCGAGGGCGCTTCCGTCGGCTGCGCCGGGCCGACCGGGGGCACGTTCACCGCCTCCGCCGAGGGCTTGGCGTCCAGCAGGACGGTGTCGCTCTCGCCGGAGTGCGGCAGCACCCCCAGCGTCAGGGCCACGGTGCCGACCGCGAGCACCGTGCCCGCGCCCGCAAGGACCGTCGGCAGCCGCCGCCGGCGGGACGGGGCAGCGCTCCGGCGCCCGGAGCCCCTGCCCTGGGCCGGCCCGGCTCCGGTGAGTACCCCGAGCTCGCCGAGGTCGTGGGGCTCGGAGTGGAGCGGGGCCGTCCCGGCGGGCCAGGACGCCTGCGGCGGGATGTCCGGCCACACCGCCGGTATCCCGTACGCGGGCGTGGCGTCCTCCGACCCCGCCGCGCCGGCGTGCGCGTACACCTGCGGGGGCTGCGGGGGCTCCACGGGGCCGGGAACCGCCAGGCCGGGGTCCGGCAGCGTCAGATAGGGGCGGATCCGCAGTGGCTCGAAACCCGCCCCTGCCGCGCACCCGCAGTCGACACCCGCGGCGTCGCAATCTGGACAGCGCTCAGCGCTCACTGCACTCCCTCCCTGGCCCTTGCCTGCGATTATGCAGACCCGTCAAGGGCCGCCCAACCGCCCGACAGGCCATAACCGGACACACCGCTCAGGATGGAAACGTTGCTCCGGCCCGAGGAGGATCGGATGGCTCAGGAAGTGACCAAGGGCGGCGCCGGACCCGTTTCCGGCCGGGGAACGGCCGGGCCCGCCTCCGAACGCGCCTCCCGCGAGGTGCTCGTCTCCATCGGCGCGCTGCTGCTCGGCCTGCTGCTCGCCGCCCTCGACCAGACCATCGTCTCCACGGCCCTGCCGACGATCGTCAGCGACCTCGGCGGGATGGAACACCTGTCCTGGGTCGTGACCGCGTACATGCTCGCCTCCACGGCCGCGACGCCCCTGTGGGGCAAGCTCGGCGACCAGTACGGACGGAAGAAGCTGTTCCAGGCCGCCATCGTGATCTTCCTGGTCGGTTCGGCGCTGTGCGGACTCGCGCAGGACATGCCCCAGCTGATCGGGTACCGCGCCCTCCAGGGCCTGGGCGGCGGCGGGCTGATCGTGCTGTCCATGGCGATCGTCGGCGACATCGTCCCGCCCCGAGAACGCGGCAGGTACCAGGGCCTCTTCGGCGCCGTCTTCGGCGCGAGCAGCGTCCTGGGCCCGCTGCTCGGCGGGCTGTTCGTCGACCACCTTTCCTGGCGCTGGGTCTTCTACATCAACCTGCCCATCGGCGTCATCGCGCTCGCCGTCATCGCGGCCGCCCTGCACATCCCGGTGCGCGGCGCGAAGCACACCATCGACTACCTGGGCACGGCCCTGATCGCCACCGTGGCCACCTGCCTCGTCCTCATCGCCTCCCTCGGCGGGACCTGGGGCTGGGGCTCGACCCGGATCATCGGGCTGGCGGTCCTGGGCGCCGGGCTGCTGGCCGCCTTCCTCTTCGTCGAGCAGCGGGCCGTCGAGCCCGTCCTGCCGCCGGCGCTCTTCCGCATCCGCACCTTCGCCCTCTGCTCGGTGATCAGCTTCATCATCGGCTTCGCGATGTTCGGCGCGATGGTCTACCTCCCGACCTTCCTCCAGGTCGTCCAGGGCGTCTCGCCGACCATGTCCGGCGTCCACATGCTGCCGATGGTGCTCGGCATGCTGATCTCCTCCACCGCCTCGGGCCAGATCGTCAGCCGTACCGGCCGGTGGAAGGTCTTCCCGATCGCCGGCACCGCGGTGACCGCCGTGGGGCTGCTCCTGCTGCACCAGTTGCACCGCACCACCGGCGCCTGGCCGACGAGCGTGTACTTCTTCGTCTTCGGCCTGGGCCTCGGCCTGGTCATGCAGGTGCTGGTCCTCGCCGTGCAGAACGCCGTCAGCTACGCCGACCTCGGGGTCGCGACCTCCGGCGCCACCTTCTTCCGTTCCATCGGCGCCTCTTTCGGCGTCGCCATCTTCGGCACGGTCTTCACCAACCGCCTCGACGACAAGCTCACCGCGACCTTCGCCGGCCTTCCGCTGCCCGCGGGCACGGCCGCGCAGGTGGAGTCCGACCCGCGGGCCATCGCCCTGCTCCCGGCCCAACTGCAGCCGCGCGTGCTCGACGCGTACTCCACGTCGATCACCGACGTCTTCCTCTATGCCGTCCCCGTCGTGCTCCTGGCCTTCGCCATCGCCTGGTTCCTCAAGGAGGACAAGCTGCGCGCGTCGGTGACCGCGCCGGACGTCAGCGAGACCCTCGCCTCCAACCCCGTCCACCGCTCCTCGCGCGAGGAGGTCGCCCGCGCGCTGTCGGTGCTGGGCACCCGTGAGGGGCGCCACCACGTCTACGAGAAGATCACCGCGAGGGCCGGCTACGACCTCCTGCCCGCCGCCAGCTGGCTGCTGCTGCGGATCAACAAGTACGGCTCGGCCGAGCCGGCGCAGCTCGCGGAGCGGACCACGGTGCCGCTGAAGGTGATCACCGACGCCGCCCGCCAGCTTGAGGAGCACCGGCTCGCCGTCCGGGACGGGCTGATGCTGCTCCCGACGGTCAAGGGGCGCGAGTACGCAGTGCGGCTGGCGCAGGCCCGCGAGGAGTCGCTGGCCGAGCTACTCGGCGACTGGTGGAGCCCGGACCGGCCGCGGGACCTGGTCGAGCTGGTCCGCGAACTCAACGCCGAGCTGTGCGGATCGGACGCCGAGGAACCCCACTCGACGGAGCCGCGGCGCGACCACGCCGCGCGCTGACCCGCGGAGCCGGAGGGAGACGAGCAGGGCGGGTGGCGTAGACCGCCGAGGTTTTGTATCGTGGAGGAACAAAGTGGTTCCGTCCGCACTCCCTGACCGGTGGACGGAACCACTTGTTCTCTTTGCCCGCCGTCTCTGGAGCCCACCGATGCCGGCCAGCACCACCACCGCCCCCGCCGCCCCCGTCGTCCTGACCGCCAAGGCCCTGCTCCTGGACATGGACGGCACCCTGGTCGACTCGGACGCGGTGGTCGAGCGCTGTTGGCGCGCGTGGGCGGTGTCCCACGGCCTGGATCCGGAGGAGGCCCTCAAGGTGGCCCACGGCCGCCAGGGCCACGCCACGATGGCGGCGCTCCTGCCGGACCGGCCGCTGGAGCTCAACCACGCCGAGAACGCCGAGATGCTGGCCCGCGAGACCGCCGACACCGAGGGCGTGGTCCCGGTCGGCGGGGCCGCGGAGTTCATGGCGGCGCTCCGCGGGCTGCCGCACGCCCTGGTCACCTCCGCCGACGCGACCCTGGCCGCGGTCCGGATGGCCGCCGCCGGTCTCCCGATGCCCGCGGTGCGGGTCACGGCCGAGTGCGTACGGGCGAGCAAGCCCGATCCCGAGGGATTCCTGCAGGGCGCCGCCGCGCTGGGCGTGGACCCGGCCGACTGCATCGTGTTCGAGGACTCCGGCGCCGGCATCGCCGCGGGCCGTGCGGCGGGCATGCGGGTCATCGGCATAGGCCCCCGGGCCGCGGCCCACACCCCGACGGCCCACGTCCCCGACCTCACCGCAGTCAACCTGACGCCAACCCCGGACGGCACCCTCCACCTGATCCTCACCCCACCCTCCACCTGACCGCACGAGGCCCACGCGAGCCGAAGCAGGCACGCCGCCGGCACCCCGGACCCGGCTGACCTGCCCCCCAGCCAATCCGCTCCGCCACGGGCGGCAAACAACGAGCGCGCGGCCGGCGAAACACCGGCGCAACCCGATCCGCCGCGGTCGCGATCGGCCGCCGGCGTCCGACGGCCCCGCGACCCGCCCGCGGGCCGCAGCCCGCATGGCTCCCGCTCCGAACGCCGGCACAAGCCGATCCGCCACACGCCGCAGGCAGCGGAACGCCACGGCGCGCGCCGCGCCCAGAGGGCGCGTCCAGCGGCGGCAGGCAGCAGCCGCCGGCGCCAGACGGCCAGACCAACCGCCCGCGGGCCACAGCCCGCGCGGCTCCCCGGGCCGGCTTCGCGCAGCGTTGACCCCCCGGCAGGACGACCCACCCGGGCGGCGGAACGCCGGCACGAGGCCGATCCGCCACACGCCGCAGGCAGCGGAACGCCACGGCGCACGCGCAGCGCCACAGGGCGCGTTCGGCGGCGCCAGGCGGCCGCCGGCGCCAGACGGCCGGACCAACCGCCCGCAGGCCACAGCCCGCGCGGCTCCCCGGCCCGGCTTCGGGCAGCGTTGACCCCCCGGCAGGACGACCCACCCGGCGGCGGAACGCCGGCACGAGGCCGATCCGCCACAGGCCGCAGGCAGCGGGAACGTCGCGACGCGCGCGCCGCGCCCGGCGGCTGGGCGAACAGGCGCGGCCCGCATTGCTCCCCGGTCCAGCTCGCCCGGCGGTAATCCGTCGGCGGGGCGGCCGAGGCCGCAATGCACCCGCCGCCCTGCAAGGCGGGGTCCGGGGCGGGGTTCCGGGAAACGGTGAAAGGGCGGGGCGGGGAGAGGCCCCGCGCAGCGGCCCGCCCAGCCACCGGGCGGCGAGGCGTGCCCGGACGGGCCGGAGCACGTCGGTGCTCCCGCGGCACGGCGGGGGACACCGCCCGCGGGGCGGCGAGGCAGTGCGGCGGTGCGGCGGGCCCGGACGGGCCGGAGTACACCGGCGCTCCCGCGGCACGGCGGGGGCCCCGCCCGCGGGACGGAGTCCCTCGGCGCGCCCGCGGCGGCGGGCACACCGCCTCCGCGGGGTCGGGGGGCCGGGCCGGGAGCCGGATCACCCGAGCGGGCGGTTTGGGGGCCCGGGCCCGCCCAAGGGCCCCGCCGGTCAGCAGGATGCACGTGTGACCAAGCAGGCAACGACCGTTGCGCACCGGCACAGTTCGCCGGATCCGGGCCGACGCACCTTCCTCACCTCACTCGGCGGCCTGGCCGCGTCCTACGCCCTCGGCACCCCCGCCCTCGCGGCGGACGCCGCCCGGGACGCCGCCTCCGCCGACGAGTACGTGGACGTCCAACTCCTCAGCATCACCGACCTGCACGGCTTCCTCCAGGCCGCTCCCGGCACCAACTCCGTGATCACGGGCAGCGGCGGCCGCCGCTACACCGTCGGCGGGGTGGCCTACCTCGGCACCCACCTGGAGCGGCTGCGCACCGGCCGGCGCAACTCGCTCTTCTTCACACCCGGCGACGCCTTCTCCGGCTGGGAGTTCGACGCCGCCGCCTTCGCCGACGAACCGACCATCGAGGCCCTCAACCGCCTGGGCCTGGACTTCGCGACCGCCGGCAACCACGAGTTCGACAAGTCCCCGGCCATGCTGCGCAAGCACATGGAGCAGGGCGTCCCGTTCCCCGTCGAGGGGCAGGACTCCTCCTTCACCGACTCCTCCGGCAGCCGTTTCCACGGCGCCGACTTCCGCTACTACAGCGCCAACACCGTCTGGTCCGGCGGCGACCGCCCGACGGTCCTGCCCCCGTACAACATCGAGTACGTCAGCACGGCGGACGGACAGCGGAAGCTGCCGATCGGCTTCATCCACCTCACCGCCGTCGGCACCGAGCTGATGCCCGGCTCCTTCCAGCCCGGCCTGGCCACCCTGGACGCGGTCGCCACCGCCGACGCCTGCGCGGCGCGCCTGAAGGAGCTCGGGGTCAACGCGATCGTGCTCAGCCTGCACGACGGCGCGGTGGCGGGCACCGACTTCAACAGCGGAAGCAACCCCTCCGGACCGGCCTACGACCTCGCGCTGCGGGTCTCCCCCGCCATCGACGCGATCGTCACGGGCCACTGGCACCACCGGTTCAACCTCATGCTCCCCGACCCGGCCGGGATCCCGCGCCCCCTCGTCGGCGCCGGCTGCTACGGGCAGGTCGTCAACGAGATCAGCCTCCGCCTCGACCCGCAGACCGGGCGGGTCGTGCGGGAGCTGACCGTGTCGGTCAACCACCCCAACACCCGGGACGTCGCCCCACACCCCGCATTGAAGGAGGTCGTGGACTACTGGGCCGGGCAGGCGGTCCAGCGCGACCGCACCCGCATCGGCCGGCAGACCGGCTCCTTCCTGCGGACCCGGACGGCGGCCGGCGAGTCCACGATGGGCGATCTCGTCGCCGACTGGGCGCTGTGGGCGGGGCGCCGGCCGGACGATCCCGACAACGACGCCAACGTCCACCCGAACGTGCCGGCCCAGCTGGCCCTGGTGGCGCTGGCGCCCACGGCGGGGCAGGTGGTCATCGCGGGCGATCTCGTACGCGATGCCGCTTCGGACGGAGCCGTCACCTTCGGCGCCGCATGGCGGGCGGTCGGCTTCGGCGACCCGGTGGTCACGGCCTGGGTGACCGGGCGGCAGATCCACGACGTCCTGGAGCAGCAGTGGACGACGGGCCCGGACGGCGGGCTGCGGTTCGCACCCCTCGCGGTGTCGGGGAACGTGCGCTACCGCTTCGATGCGGCCGGGGCGGTCGGGGACCGGGTGGATCCGGCAGAGGTGCTGATCGACGGCAAGCCGCTCGACCTCGGGGCCCGGTACCGGCTGGCGGCCCTGTCGTACACCTTCCTCGGCTACGACGGGTACCCGGCGCTGGCGGGCTTCCGGGAGCCGTACCGCCACCAGCGGGACTTCGAGAGCTTCGTGGCGTACGTACGGGAACGGCAGGTGCTGGCGCCGCAGCCCACGGACCGGGTCACGGTACGGGGAGCCCGGCTGGCCGGGGGCGATGTGGCGGCCGAGGTGGGTGTGGTGGAGGAGCCGCAGGTGATGCTGCTGCCGGACGGCACTCCGGTGCCGCGGGCCGAGGCGGCGATCCTGGCGGCGGCCCGGCCCCCGTCGGCGCGGGCGGACGGCCGGCCGCCCTGCTGAGGGCGGCGGCGCCCCCGCGGGGGCCGCCACTCACCTCAGCCGCCACTCCCCTCAGCCGCCCCTTCCACCTCAGCCGTCTGAGCCGCCTCAGCCCGAGATCGCCTCGTACAGCGAGAAGGCTGCGAGGGCCGCCATCACCCCGGCCGCGACCTTGGTGATCAGGCGCAGCGGCACGTACTTCATCAGGGTGCGCCCGCCGAGGATGCCGATGCCCGCCACGGCCCAGAGGGCGAGGACGGCACCGACGCCGACCGAGAGGGGGTTGTCGTAGCGGGCGGCGAGGTTGGCGGTCATGATCTGGGTCAGGTCGCCGAACTCGGCGACCAGGATCAGCATGAAGCCGGCTGCCGAGACCTTCCAGAAGGACTGGTCGGCGGGTGCTTTGACCTCGTCCTCCTCGTCGCCCTTCTTCAGCAGGAGCATGACCGCGCCGAGCAGGAAGAGGACGCCGACGACGGCCTGCACGAGCCGGTGCGGGAGCAGGGTGAGCACGCTGCCCGCTGCGATGGCGAGCGCGACGTGCACGGCGAAGGCGGCGGCGACGCCGGCGAAGACGTACGAGGCCCGGTAGCGGGTGCCGAGCATCAGGCCGGCCAGCGCCGTCTTGTCGGGGAGCTCGGCGAGGAAGACGACGCCGAAGGCGATGGCCGTGACGGCGATGCTGAAGTTCGTGCTGAACACGGTGCGGGACCTCAATCGGTGGGCAGGACGTCGCCGCTACCGAGGGACCTGGGGTGTGTCAGGGGTCGCTTCGGCACGACAGCGACCTGACTGCGTACACGCGCCCGCGTCGGATGGACGGGTGCACGTGGACCTGGACAGAACACTGTGGCCGAAGGTCTCGCTGGCCGGCCGCGGCGTGCGGCCTGCCTCCGGGCGCCGGCTGGGAGACCCAGCAGTATGTCGACGGTCCGGCGAAGAGCTACTCCCCTTCTGCTCCCGCCAGGATACGTGACGCCTCCCAGGGGCCGGAACAGGACTTTGGCCCCTCGTACGCGACCCGGCCGGGGCCGGGGAGCAGCACGGAGCCGGCCGCCGGAGCCCGGGAGCGGTCGGCCACCCCTCGGGCGCCGACTCCGCACCCCCCACGGAACCCCAACTTCCATTTAGCCAAGGGAAGTTACGGCACCCGAACGTGACGTGCTCATGTCGCAAGCCTGTAACCTTGCGCCCGCCGCCACGCAATCCGGCGCCGCCACCCTGGCCGCGCCCCCCTTTCCGGGGCTCCACGGCCACACCCCCCGCATTCCAGGGAGCACCCTCATGGCCCTTTCGGCCCGCATACCCTCCGTCTACGCGCGTCGAATTGGCGTGCTCGCGTCATCCGCCGCGCTCGCCGCCCTCACCTCCCTCGTCAACGCCCCCACCGCCCAGGCCGCCCCTCCCACCCCCATCAGCGCCTCGGCCGCCCGCGCCTACCTCGCGACGGTCACCCCCCGGGGGGAGGGCACCCTCACCGGCTACAGCCGCAGCCTCTTCCCGCACTGGACCACCGTCTCGGGCACCTGCAACACCCGCGAGACCGTCCTGAAGCGCGACGGCGTCAACGTCGTCACCGACTCCTCCTGCGCCTCGGTCAGCGGCAGCTGGTACTCGGAGTACGACGGCGCCACCTGGACCAATGCGGCCGACCTCGACATCGACCACGTCGTGCCGCTGGCCGAGGCCTGGCGCTCGGGGGCCAACTCCTGGACCACCTCCAAGCGCCAGCAGTTCGCCAACGACCTCACCCGCCCGCAGCTCATCGCGGTCACCGACAACGTCAACCAGGCCAAGGGCGACCTCGACCCGGGCAAGTGGCTGCCGCCGCGCACCGCCTACCGCTGCACCTACGCCCGGATGTGGGTCGAGGTGAAGCAGTACTGGGGTCTGAGCATGGACTCCGGCGAGAAGACGGCCCTGGTCAACGTGCTGAACGGCTGCTGAGGCCGGCCTACCGGACCCCGTCGGGGCCGTTCCCGGCGGGCGGTGACCGTACGGCCGCCGGATTCCGCTTATTTCCCCCGCGAGGGGGAGGCCCGGCTCCCCCTCGCCGTCGTACCGTGATCGAAGGTGCTACGGAGGAGGGGGAGTTCCATGGCCGTGCTGCGCCTGGGGCCGCTGCTGCGCCACGTCGACTGGGACAGGGGGGACGCGGCCACGATATGGGTCGAGGCCGACCGCCCGTGCACGGCCGAGGTGCGCTGTGCCGACGGGGCCGGGGGCAGTGTGCGCACGTTCCAGATCGCCGGGCACCACTACGCGGTGATACCGGTGACCGGCCTGGCCCCGGGGACCAGCACGGCGTACGAGGTGCTGCTCGACGGGATGCGCGTCTGGCCCCTGCCGGGCAGCGCCTTCCCGCCGAGCACGATCACCATGCCCGCCGTCGCCGCGCCCGGCCGGGCGGCCCCGGAGCTGAGGATCACGTTCGGGTCCTGCCGGCAGGCCGCGCCGCCCGCCGACCGGCGCGGACCCCACGGGCCGGACGCCCTCGACACCCTCGCGGCGCGCCTGGCAGCCGACCCGGACGAGCGGCGGCCCGACGTCCTGCTGCTCCTGGGCGACCAGGTGTACGCGGACCAGCTGTCGCGGGAGACCCGGCAGTGGCTGGCGGCCCGGCGCGACCTGCGCGACGCCCCGGGCGCAGAGGTGGCGGACTACGAGGAGTACACCCGGCTGTACTACGAATCCTGGCTCGACCCGGAGATCCGCTGGCTGCTGTCGACCGTGCCCAGCCTCCAGATGTTCGACGACCACGACGTCGTGGACGACTGGAACACCAGCGCGGCCTGGCTGGCGGAGATGCGGGCCACGGCGTGGTGGCAGGAGCGGGTGCTCAGCGGGCTGATGTCGTACTGGGTGTACCAGCACCTGGGCAACCTCTCCCCGGCCGAGCTCGCGGCCGACGCCCTGTACCAGGCCGTACGGAAATCCCCTGACGGCACGGACGCACTGCGGGCCTTCGCCGCCGCCGCGGACGCCGACCCCGGCTCGGCACGCTGGAGCTACCGCCGCGACTTCGGCCGCTCCCGGCTGCTGATGGTGGACACGCGGGCGGCGCGGGTGCTCGCCGAGGACGGCCGGGCCATGCTCGCCCCGGCCGAGCAGCAGTGGCTCCGGGACAACGCACTGGCGGGCCGCGGAGATTGTGACCACCTGCTGATCGGCTCCTCGCTGCCCTGGCTGATGCCGCCGCTGATCCACGACGCGGAAGTATGGAACGCTGCGCTGTGCCGCGGCGAGCGGGGGCCTCGCTGGGCGCGGATCGGGGAGGACCTGCGGCGGCGCAGCGACCTGGAGCACTGGGCCGCGTTCCCGGCCTCGTTCGCGGCGCTCAGCGATCTGATCGAGGAGGTGGCGACGGGTCCGCGAGCCCCGGCGACGGTGTGCGTCCTGTCCGGGGACGTGCACCACGCGTATGTGGCCGAGCCCCGAATACCCGGCACCGCGCGGGTGTTCCAGCTGACGTGCTCGCCCGTGCACAACTCGGTCCACACCCTGGTGAAGTGGGGATTCCGGCTGGGCTGGTCCCGGGTGGGACGGTGGCTGGGGCGCGGACTGTCCCGGCACGGGCGGACAGGCCGGCCGCCGCTGGGCTGGCGGCGTACGGGCGGCCCCTGGTTCGGCAACCAGCTGATGACGCTGGCCCTCTCGGGCCGCTCGGCCCGGCTCCGCCTGGACCAGGCCCGCCGGGGCCGCGGCAGGGGCCCGGGCCGGCGGGGCCGCCTGGTGACGGTGCTGAACCGACAGCTGACGGCGCAGGACTGACGCGGACCGGAATCCGGCCGGACACACGGCGGACCGGGGCCGCCCCGGGCGTTCGACGCACGAGTGCCGGGCGTACGCTGTATGGCTGTCAAGCCGCCCCTGCCGCTCCCCCGCGACGTCGCGGCGCTTCACGCCGAGGCACGTCCACCGGACCGGGGAGTCCCGTTTTGCTTGAGACGCTGGGGGCGTTGACCACGAGCCCGTGGATCTACGCCGTGGTGGCGCTGTCCATCGTGCTCGACGTGTTCCTGCCCGTGCTGCCCAGCGGCGTCCTGGTGATCACTGCGGCGGCGGCAGCAGCGGCCGCCCGGGCGGCGGGGCCGGTGCCGGGCCCCGAGCAGGTGCCGGACATCCTGGCGCTGCTGGTGATCGCCGCCACCTCCTCGGTGCTGGGCGACATGGCCGCCTTTCGGCTCGCCCGGCGCGGCGGGGCACGGCTCGACCGTGCCATCTCCCGCTCGCGCCGGCTGACGCTGGCCCACGAGCGGCTGGGCACCGCCTTGGCCCGGGGCGGCGGTGCACTGGTCGTGATCGCCCGCTTCGCTCCGGCGGGCCGTTCGGTGGTGTCGCTGGGCGCGGGCAAGACGCACCGCAAGGTGATGGAGTTCCTGCCCTGGTCGGCCCTGGCGGGCATGGCATGGGCGGGCTACAGCGTGTCGCTCGGCTACTTCGGCACCCAGTGGCTGGGCGCGGCCTGGCTCGGGACCGCGGTCTCGGTGATCGCCCTGTTCGCCGCGGGCGCGCTGGCCGCGTTCGTCATCCGCCGCCCGGCCCCGGCAGCGGCGTAGGCATCCCCCGGGCGGAGCAGCGCCTCACCCGTTTCACCGGCCCCGATCGCCGCTTGCACCCCGTACTCCTAGCGTCCTGAACACGGCGCGCAACCGCATCCGCGTCACACCCGTGGCCTGGTCGCGTCGTTACGAGGAGCCCGAGGAGTCCACTCCATGCCCGCCACGCCGCCGAACCGCCCCCTGCTGAGCCTCGCGGCCGCGGCCCTCGCCGCCGTCGCCGCCACCGCCGCCCCCGCCACCGCCACCGCCGCCGGCGGTGCCACAGGGCTCTCGGCCGCGGTCTCCCCGAACTCCGTCGCCCCGGGCGGTCGCATCGGCCTCACGCTCGGAGGCTGCGGATCACGTACGGGCACCGCCTCGTCGAGCGCGTTCGGCAACGTCCGCCTGGGCTCGTCCAACTCGACGTCCACCCTCTCGGGCAGCACCACGGTCTTCACCAACGCGAGCGCCGGCACGTACGCGGTGACCTTCGAGTGCGGGGGCCCCGGCGGCGACCGCGTCACCGCGCCCCTGCAGATCACCACGGGTGCGGCCCGCGGCGGAACGGGCGGCAGCATCGACACGGTGAGCCGGGGCGAGATCGCCATCGGCGGCGCCCTGACCGTCGGCGCCCTGGCCACCGGCATCTGGCTCCTGCGCCGCCGAACGCGCACCACCTGACCTGGCGGGAACCAGCCCCAGGGCCTATCCGGCGGCCGGAACCCCCCTCACCTGCAGTCCGCCCAGCAAATCGGCCGTTGCCCGGGCCACGGCCTCGACCGCCTCCTCGAACACCTCCTGATTGTGCGCTGCGGGCGCCCGGAACCCGGACACCTTCCGTACGTACTGCAGCGCGGCGGCCCGGATCTCCTCCTCGGTGGCCTTCTCGGGGATGGCGGGCGGACGCAGCGTCTTAATGGATCGGCACATACCCCCACTATCCCGCTACCGCGGCAGTTCGGACCCGGACAGCTTCATGATCAGGCCCGCCTGGAGCCGCGCCCGCAGCTCGGGATCGGCGACCTCGTCGAGCAGCGCCACCGCCTGCTCCAGCGCCGCAGCCGCCCGCCTGTCCTCCCGCAGCGCAACGGTCTGCGCGGCCATGTGCCGCAGCGCGACATCCGCCCGCCGGTGGAACAGCTGCCCGACCACCGTGACCACCACCCCCACGGAACTGGTCACCACACCCACGTACACATCCCCGGCGCTCTCGGCCTTCCACACCCCGAGCGCCACCCCGGCCAGCACCACCGCGGCCCCCACCCCGGCGAACAGCTGACTCACGGTAAAACTGCTCCGCGCCTGCGCCAACCCGTAGGCGTAGTACTCCACCAGCAGAGCGGTGAACCCGTCGTCCCCCGCCCCCTCTCCACCCCCACCCCGACTCACATCGGCATACTTCGACCCCGCCCCGTCCCCCGCGGGCTGCCGAACCTGAGCGAGCAACCGCTCCCTCTCAACCTCCCGCTGCCGCTCAAACCGAGCCCCCACCCCCCTCCCCCACACCACTAACCCCACAACCCCCACCAGCACCGCCCCCACAACCCCCCACACACCCATCCGAAAACCCTCCCACGCCCAACCCCCCGGCAAAAGAAGGCGGTCAGACCACGCCCTCGCGCGCGGCTCAGGGGGCCCGCCGATGCGCCTTGATGGCGTTGCAGATTGCCGGCGCGTCCCTGCTTGCGTTGAGCGCCGCTCTGCTCGTCAGGCACTTCGCCGTTGCGCGCAAGCGTCGAGCCCATGGCCACTTCCCGAAGGCGACGCCGGTGGCGCCATACGTGCTTGGCGGCATCGGCATGTGCCTGCTGGTTCCCACTTCGGCAGCGCTCTTCACGGGGCGGGAGCCAGGGATTTTCCAAACCTGGGCGATAAAGGTCGAACCCGCCGTCGAAGTCAGATGCAGATGCCGAAGGCCCCCCGCCATGATCGGCGGGGGGCCTTCGCACTGGTGGGCGCGGACGGTTTCGAACCGCCGACATCTGCTTTGTATTTCGAATCGGGGCGCTGTTGCCGCGCGGTCTGAGACAACGGCCCTACAGCTTGATCATCCTGGCGTACGGGCTCAAGATCCGCTCTCGCGCCGAGCCGAAATCGACGAGCGTCGCGATTCCGTCCTCGACGCCGATCACTCGGCCGAGTCCGTACACGTCGTGCGTAACCTGGTCACCCACCGCGAAGTGCTTGGGGGGTGGCGCGATCGGGGCTTTGAAGGGGCTGCTGGGCAGATGGCGCTTCGGTGCGGCTGGCTTTGTCATTGAGCCCAGTATGCGCCCGCCGGGCTCCGACCGGACCGCCGTGCGCATCACCGTTCGGACCCGATCCCCGCGCCTTCCGGATCGGCGACGGGGAAGGGCCGGAGAGGATCCGAACCGCCGACACCCGCCCTGCAAGCTCGCCCCCGGCCGAAGTGGGAAGTCTGGGGACGTGAGGGGCCTGCACCCGGAGGGCTTGGATGGTTGCCGTCGTCCGCGGACGTTGCCGTCAAGCGCTGCCGTCAGGCCGCAAGCAGTCGAACCCCGTCGTACGACCGGACGTGCGGCACCGTGCCGTCCAAGGCGTCCGCGACGCGTACGGCGAAGACTTCCCTCATGGACTGCTCCACCTCGTCAGGGGTGAGCCAGCGGACCGCTGTCGATTCGTCGGACAGCTGCTCGGCCCCTCCAACAGGTCGGCATCGGAAGACCAAGGCGATCACGCCGAGCGTGAGGTTCTTGTAGACCCCAGTGAGCCGTTCCACCTCGACAGCGATCCCGGTCTCCTCGGCGACCTCCCGCAGTACGCCCTCCTCAGGCCGCTCATCCCGTTCGAGGATGCCGCCCGGCGGCTCCCACGCCCCGTTGTCGGCGCGCTGGATTACGAGCACGCGCCCGTCTTCCCGGACGACGATTCCGGCGACCGAGACGGAGTGCAGCGCCGCCCTGAAGCCGTGGGGCATCAAGACCGGGCAGGTCTGGGGCCAGACCAACGACGGCGAGGGCAAGAACCGCCGCGGCATCGACCGCGCCGACCTGGTCGCCGCCATCGCCCGCCGCGACGCCGACCGCGCCGCCTGAACGGGACCGCCCGTGTTCGAGATCCGGATCATCTGCGACCCCGCCGACACCGACCGCATCACCACCGCACTCGGCCAGACCTTCACCACCGGAACCACCCGCCAGTACCCCACCCGCGACAGCGACCGCAGCCGCCTGTACATCACCGCCGACCACACGGCCGACACCGGCGGCTGGCCGACCGCGGAGGAGGCGTACGCCAGGGCCCCGTCCGTCATCAGCGAGATCGGCTGGGCCGCCCGTCACGTCCGCGACGGCCTCACGTCCGCCAACCTCGCCGATGCCCGTGTCTTCTGGCTCCGCAAGGCTGCCGTGCTGGACCGCATCGCCCTGGACGACGCCCGCCACGGCGCCGATGGCGACGCCCTGGTCGCCGCCATCGAAGCCGCCCACCGGCTCCGCCTCTTCGACGCCAAGGCCCCCGACATCTACGGCGACGGCCCGCACAACGCCGACAGCGACGACGCGTTCATGAACCCCCGCGGCTACGTCCGCCAGGAATACACCCACTGGATCAGCACTCAGTAGCAACACCCGTGACCGGCCCGTTCGGCCACGCCACCGGCACGATCTCGACCGCCGGACCCTGACCGTGCGGAACCAGATCCAGCGCGTGCAGAAGGACCTGTACGCGGACTCCACCAAGAACCGGCGGAGCCGGATCATCCCCCTCCCCCGGATGCGCGTCGCGCCCCTGCGCTGGCAGCGCATGCGGCAGGTCGTCGCGTTGCAGGCCGCGGCCAAGGACAAGGAGTGGGAAGAGAGCGACTACATGTTCACCACCCGCACCGGTCGGCCGATCGAGCCGCGCGACATCAGCCGGTCTTTCGAGCGGATCGGCCAGGACGCCGGCCTGCCGCGGATCCGGCTGCACGACGCACGGCACGGGTGCGCCACCCTGCTGTTCGCGGCCGGGGTGGCACCTCGGGTGGTGATGGAGATCCTGGGGCACTCGCAGATCGCCGTCACGATGACATCTACACTCACGTGGCCGACGGCGGCCGCCGCGAGGCCATGGGGCACATGGACCGGCTGCTGCGCCGTCGGCGGCCGAGCGAGTGAGGGACTGCCGTCACTTTGAGCCGTCAAAGGCCCCCAACCATGATCGGTTGGGGGCCTTTTGACTGGTGGGCGCGGACGGTTTCGAACCGCCGACATCTGCTTTGTAAGAGCAGCGCTCTACCCCTGAGCTACGCACCCGTGGATGAGTGGACAGCCTACATGCCAGGCACGGCCCCCACGCAAACCCGTTTCCGTGGGGGAGAATGGGCGGAGCAGGCGGGGCATGGCGGACGCGTACGGGAGAGGGATTGTGACGACGGCATCCCGGCGGTGGTTCGGTGGGCGGGGCGACAGTCGGCGGGCGGATGCGCAGGCGGCCAAGGATGCCGCCGCCGCCGCGTTCTACGAGTTGGACACCGCGCAGCGGGATCTGCGGATCTCGCTGGAGACCATCGCCGCCGCGGACGGCTCGCCGGCGGCCCGGCAGGCGGGCGAGGCGTTCGCCGCGCTGGGGCAGCGGATCGACCAGGCCAGCCACGTGTACATCGAGGCGGTCGACGCGCACGACCTGGACCGGCCCGAGCTGGACGGTGCCGTCGCGGCGCGGGCGCGGGACGAGCTGACGCGGGCGCGCGACGAGCTGGTGCGGGCCAAGGCGGAGCTGGACCGGTTCGCCGAGGGGATCCGGGGCCTGCTGGAGAACGCCGAGACGCAGCTCGCCCGGGTCGTGCCGGCGCGGGAGCGGGCGCGGGCGGCGCTGCTGTCGGCGAGCACGGCGTTGGACGAGGTCCGCGGCAAGGGGATGCGGGCCGACGACATCGCGGCGCGGCTGGCCGCGCTCGGGCCGGAGCTGACCCGGCTGAACCAGGGCGCCGCGCAGCACGGGGTGCAGGAGACCATCCAGCGCGCGGACCGGATCCTGCGCGACGCCGAGGCGATACGGGCCGAGCTCGTACGGCTGCCGGAGCGTGCCGCGGAGATCGACCGACGGCTGGTGAGCCTGCGGACCCGGGCGCAGGCCCTGCGCAATCGGGCGGACCGGGTGGATCCGGTGCTCAGCGAGCTGCGCCGGCGGTTCAGTGCGGAGTGCTGGCAGGACCTGCAGCACGTGCCGGACCAGGCGGTACGGGACGTGGCGCGGGCCGAGGAGCAGCTGCGCGAGGCCGGGCAGGCCCGGGAGGAACAGCGCTGGGCGGACGTGACGGCGCTGGTGGAGGCGGTCCGGGCCGCGCTGGATTCCACCGACGAGGCGGTGTCGGCCGCGCAGGACCGGCTGACGCGGCTGGAGGCGGTGGCGCGGGACCCGCAGGCGGAGGTGCAGCGGACCCGGTTCGCGATCCGGGATGCGCAGCGCCTGGCGATGGAGGGCCGCAGCGTTCCGGATCCGCGGCACGCGGGCCCGCTGGACGCGTCGGTGGCCCGGGTGGACCGGGCGGTGGCCGCGCTCGAGGGACGGCATCCCGACTACTGGCACTTCCTCCGGGAGATGGAGGAGGTCCGGGCGGGAGTGGGCCGGGTGGTGGCGGACATCCGGGGCCGACGCGCCGGAGGGTGAGGGCCCCGATCCCTTCCCCGTCCTCCCTCCGGTTGTTCCCGCGTCGGCATCGGCGGATGCTGGGAGGTCAGGGACCGGAGCAGAGGAGGGCGGTATGGCTGCCCACACTTTCCACAGGCCTCGTGCAGCCCGTGTGCCCGCGACGTCCCCCGCGCCGCCGCATGCCCCGTACGCGCCGCATGCCCCGTACGCGCCGCATGCCGCTTACGGGTGCCACGAGGAACATGAGAACTACGCGCCCTACGTGCCCCACGAGCCGTACCCGACCCACGAGCCGCAGGAGCCCCACCGGCTGCTGCGGCGCATGCTGCATCCCGTCGAGGCCCGGCTCGACGAGCACCTGCCCGCCGACCACAAGCTCAGCAAGGTCTACCGGGTCGGGGCGGGGCTGACCGGGCTGCTGCTCGTCGCCTTCGGGATCCTGGGGCTGATGGACCGGATCGGGTTCTTCGACACCGGCGGCGACCGCGTGCTCACCCTCAACACCAACGGCGCGCTGAGCGTCCTGTCGATCTGCGTCGGGCTGCTGCTGTTCGTCGGGATGGTGATCGGCGGGAACTTCGCCTCGACGCTGAACATCGTGCTCGGACTGGCGTTCATCGTGAGCGGGTTCGTCAATCTCGCCCTGCTGGACACCGGTCTGAACTTCCTGGCCTTCGAGATCCAGAACGTGCTGTTCAGCTTTGTCGTCGGCGTGATGCTGATGTGGTTCGGGATGTACGGGCGGGTCGGCAGCGCGCTGCCGCACGACAATCCGTACTGGCGTGCCCGCCACCCGGAGCAGGCCGCCCTGGAGGACCGCACCCGGGCCAGGATCGTCCGCGGGTAGCCCTGCTACGTGGATGCCGCCGCCGCGAGGACGGCCTCGGCGGCGGCGGTGCGCGCGTACAGGACCGAGCGGCCGGCCCGGTGGGAGCTGACCAGGCCCGCATCGCGCAGCGCGGTCATGCACTGCGAGACCCGGGCCGGGGACAGGCCGGTGCGCCGGGCCAGCTCGGTGGTGGAGGCCGGGGCGTCCAGCCCGGTCAGCAGCAGGGTGCGCGAGCGCCCGAACACCGCGGCGAGCGAGGTGCTCACCGCGGCGCCGGCGGGCCGGGCCTCCCACAGGGAGCCGGTGCCGCGCGCCGGGTAGACCAGCTGCGGCGGGTCCGGCGGCGCGACGCGGGTGGACAGGCCGGGCCCTTTGAAGACCGAGGGGAGCAGCACCAGCCCGGGGCCGGCCGTCTCGCGGTTCAGGGTCCGCTGCCGGCGCACCAGCCGCAGGGCGTCGCCGGTCCAGCTGACACCGGGGTGGAGGTCGCCCAGGAGGTGGGCGGCGCCGTGCTCGGCGGTCTGCCGGGCGCGGTGGAGGACGTCGGCGTCGAGCACGGCCCGGATGCGGGCCCAGTAGGGCGCGACGGCCAGCTCCCAGCAGGCCTCGATCTCCTCCGCGACGCGCGGCAACCGCTCCTCGGGCTGCGCGTACAGCGTCCGCAGACGCGGGCCGAGGCCGGGACCGGGGCCGGGACCGGGCCCGGGGCTGAGGGCGGGGCCGCCGCCCCGGTGGTGTGCCAGGTGGTCGAGGTCCTGGCGGACCCGGTGCGCCGGGGCGGCCCGGACCGCGGCGAGCTCCTGCTCCAGCGCGGGAGCCGGGCCGGCGGGCGCCGGGGTGAGGAAGTCGGGCGCGTAGCCGGCGGCCGGGATCAGCTCGGCGAGCCATCCCCGGTCCAGCCCGGCGGCCGCCAGGCGCGGCCGCACCTGCTCGATCCACGGCCGGTGCTGCCCGCCGCCGACCCCGTGCCCCCCATGCTTCAGCAGCCGGAAGGCCGCCATGACCTGCCACATCGGCGAGACGGCGAAGCGCATCCGCGCCAGATCGCCCGCCGAGAACGTCAGCACCGCCTGCTGCCCGCCCGTCCCGCCCATGCCGCTCTCCCCCGCCGCCGCCCCGCGACCCTCGCCGCATTCAGTCATGGCTGAATCAATGGCGGTCACCCTATCCCCGCGGTGATCATTCCGGCATGACCCAAGAGATGATCACAGCAGCGGCTGCGGGCACCTGGACCCTCGGCGACCTGCGCGTCAACCGGATCGGCTTCGGCGCGATGCGCCTGCCGCAGGACGGCACGGCCTTCGATCCGGATGCGGCGCCCGGCGACCGCGACCGGGCGGTCTCCGTGCTGCGCCGCGCCGTGGAGCTCGGCGTGAACCACATCGACACCGCCGCCTTCTACTTCTCGCGGCTGCGCTCCGCGAACGAGCTGATCAACCGCGCGCTCGCGCCCTACCCCGACGACCTCGTCATCGCCACCAAGGTCGGCCCGGGCCGGGACGCGTCCGGCGCATGGATGCCGCACGCCACCCCCGGGCAGCTGCGCGGCCAGGTCGAGGAGAACCTGCGCCAGCTCGGCCGCGACCACCTCGACCTCGTGAACCTGCGCATCGTCGGCACCGACTCCGTCGCCGAGCGGTTCGGCGCGCTGGCGGAGCTGCGCGAGGCCGGGCTCATTCGCCACCTCGGGCTGTCGAACGTCGGTCCCCACCAGCTCGCCGAGGCGCAGGCCATCGCCCCCGTGGTCTGCGTGCAGAACCCGTACGGCCTCGGGGTGCGGGCGGAGCAGCAGGAGTTCGTCCGCAGCTGCGGCGAGCAGGGCGTGGCGTTCGTCCCCTTCTATTCGATCGCCGGTGCGGGGCGCGAGGCGGGCGTGAACGGCCAGGCGGGCACCGCGGCCGGAGCGGGGGCCGACGCCGCGGTCCTCGCCGTCGCCCGGGCGCACGGGGCCAGCCCCGCGCAGGTCCGGCTGGCGTGGACGCTGCACCTCGGGGAGCACGTCCTGGCCATCCCCGGCACCGGCAACCCGGACCACCTGGCCGCCAACGTGGCCGCCGGCGCGCTGCGGCTGTCCGAGGACGAGATGCGGCTGCTGGACACCGCGCACCGCAGCGCAGCCTGAGCCGGAGCGCAGCCTGAGCCGGAGCGCCGGCCCGCCCTGCCCGCCACAGGGGCAGGGCACTGGCGCGCCGGCGCGGGCTCGGTAGCCTTGGGGCATGCCTCGTTACGAATTCCGCTGCCGGACCTGCGAAGACACCTTCGAGGTCAGCCGCCCCATGGCCGAGTCGTCCGCGCCCGCCGACTGCCCCGCCGGACACTCCGACACCGTCAAGCTGCTGTCGGCCGTCGCCGTCGGCGGGACCAGCAGCGCCCCCGCCCCGTCGGGCGGCGGCTGCTGCGGCGGCGGAGGCTGCTGCTGAACCCGGGCGACCGGCCGTCAGCGCTTGCGCGACAGCGTCAGCCCGTCGGAGATCGCCAGGAGCACGGATTCCATCCGCGGATCCGCCGCGACGTGGTCGTTGTACGCGCGCACGCCGGCCGCGGCGCCCGTCGCGGCCTCGTCCAGGACCCGGCCGTGGAACAGCGTGTTGTCCGTGACGATCAGCCCGCCCGGGCGCATCCGCGGAACCAGCTCCTCCCAGTAGGCGATCTGGCTCTCCTTGTCGGCGTCCACGTACGCCATGTCGATGTGCGGCTCCTGCGGCATCGCGCGCAGCGTCTCCAGCGCCGGCGCGATCCTCAGGTCGATCCGGTCGGCGACGCCGGCCGCCGCCCAGGCCTCCCGCCCGTACGCGGTCCACTCCTCCGAGATGTCGCAGGCGATCAGCACCCCGTCCGCGGGGAGCGCCTGCGCCATCGAGAGGGTCGAGAAGCCGGTGAAGGTGCCGACCTCCACGATGTGGCGGGCACCCGTCAGCCGCACCAGGAAGGCGAGCAGCGGGCCCTGCTCCTCCGCGGACTGCATCCCCGCCACATCGGGGAACTTCGCGTACGTCGTCTCCACCAGCCCCTGCTGGACCGCGTCGAGCGGGGGGTTGTGGTCGAGCATGTAGCGGTAGAGCTCGTCAGTGATCTTGGTCGAGTTTCCCTTGGTCATACCCCAAGTGTGCCCAGTCCAGGGCCAGTCCGGGCCGTCCGGGCGAACGCCCGCACGATTTCCTCGCCCGCCAGGACGCCCTTTTCGGCCAGGGCCGTGACCGACGGCGCGTGCCAGCCCGCATCGGCCAGTTCCCCGTGCCCGGGCCGCCACGCCGCGTCCGCCGCCAGCAGCAGGTCGGCGTCGAGCAGGGAGTCCCCGGCCGCGAGGGTCGTGCTCGCGCCGGTGCGGCGGGCCACCTCTCGCATGGCCGCGCTCTTCGTCAGCGGCCGCGGCACCGCGTAGATCTTGCGGCCCTGGAGCGAGACGGTCCAGCCGCGGGCCTCGGCCCAGGCCGTCAGGGCCTTGAGCCATTCCTGCGGCACCTGCTCCCGCTCCACGACCAGGTACGCGAAGAGGTCCTCCGCCACGCGCGCCTTGCGCAGCCAGGCCGGGTCGGCCGTGGCCAGCAGGTGCCCGTGCACCTCCTCCAGCGGGGCGCACTCCTCGGCGAGCCGCGCCGCTACCTGCCGCCGCCAGTCCCGGTCCGGGACCCCGTCCACCAGCAGCTGCCCGCCGTTGGCGCAGATCGCGTACGGCGCCGGGCGGCCGGGGAAGCGGATGCGCTGGTACTGCTTGCGGGTCCGGGTCGTCGTGGGCACGAACACCACCGTCGGGTCGGCGGCCAGTTCGGCGAGGAGCGCCGCCGCCGTCTCCGTCATGTACGACAGCGGCCTGCTCTCGTGGACCTCGACGCACAGCAGCCGCGGGGCCTCCGCGTCCGGCATGGTCAGGCCGAGGGCCGCCGTCGAGTAGATGAGGGTGCGGTCGAGATCACTGGCTACCAGGACAGTCACTTGGAGGCCACAGCCTTTCCGTCGGCGCCGGTCGCGCCGCGCGTGAAGCGGGGGTGGATGAGTCCTACGCAGGTGTACGGCAGGCCGTCGACCTCCTCGACCGGCACGCCGCGCTGCTCGGCGAGCAGCCGTACGTGGTCCAGGTCGGGCCCGGCGCCGCGCTGCGCCAGGATCTTCCAGGGCACGCGGCGCAGCAGGACGCGCGTCGTCTCGCCGACGCCGGGCTTGACCAGGTTCACGTCGTGGATGCCGTACTCCTCGCTGATCCGCTCGACGGCCGCCCAGCCCTCCCAGGTCGGCCTGCGGTCGGCCGCGAGCAGCTCCTTGACCTCGGCGTCGACGGCGTCGGCCACCTCGTCGAAGCAGGCCGCGACGGTATCCACGAAGTCGGCCGAGACATCGGCCCCGGCGAGCTCGCGGTAGAACTTCGCGCCGTGGAAGTCGGCGGGCCCGACCAGGTCGGACCTGAGCACCGTACGCGATATCAGGCCGGAAACGGTGGAGTTGAGACAGGCCGAGGGGATCAGGAAGTCCTCGCGGGTGCCGTACGTGGCCACGCACGAGCCGGGGTCGGCGAGGACGACGATGTCCGGGTCGAAGGCGGGCCCGCCCTCCTGCTCCTGATGGGCCTTCAGCGCGGCGGCCAGCTCCCGCGTGATGGCGCCCTTGCCCGTCCAGCCGTCGACGAAGACCACGTCGGCCGGGTCGTGGTGGGCGGCCAGCCAGCGCAGCGCGTTGGCGTCGATGCCGCGGCCGCGCACGATGGAGACGGCGTAGTGCGGCAGGTCCAGGCCGTGGCGGGCCTTCGCCCAGCGGCGCATCAGCACGCCCACGGGGGTGCCGGCGCGGGCCAGGGAGACCAGGACCGGGGACGGGGTCCGCTCGGCGAGGACGGTCTCGGTGACCGTGCCGACCGCGCGGGCGATCCGGGCGGCGGAGGTGGCGAGCGCGCTGCGGTAGAGCTCCTGGTAGCGCTCGGACGGCTGGTACTCCACGGGCAGCGACTCGGCGTAGTGCGCGCCCCCCGCCTGGATGGCCTCCTCGCGCTCTTCGGTCGGGGCCTCCAGGGCCACGCCGGAGAGGTCCTGCAGGAGCCAGCCGACGTCCTCGGCGGCGTACGAGGAGAAGGCGGGGCCGCGCAGCGGCTCGGGCATGGTCGGCTCCTGCCGGTCGGAAGAGGCGTCGCGGCGGGCGCCGGGGCGGTCCGCGCGCGGGGTGTACGAGGGCACGACCGCGAGGACGACCCGGCCGGCGTGCGGGGCGAGACGGGCGAGGAGTCCGTCGGGGGCGTGCAGTTCGGCCGTGTCCCCGTGGGAGTCGACCACGGCGACGACGGTGTCGAACCCGGCCCCGGCGACGTTGTACGCGTACCGGTCGCCCGGACCGTCGGCGGGGGCGTCGTGCGCGGGGAAGACGAGCCGGGTGCGGATCGCGTAGCCGGGGTCGTCGACGGCGAGGACGGGCGAGCGGGTGGTGGTGGAGAAGCGGACCTCGGCGGCCGCCCCGGACTCCTCCAGGGCCAGCGCGAGGCGCAGCGGCGCGTACATCAGCTCCTCGTTGCCGAGAACGAGAACCCGCCCGACCCGCCCGGGCGCCTCGCCCAGCGCGTCGGCGAGCTGCCGGGCCAGCGCGGGCAGGGCGGCCTCGAGCCGGGCGCGGTGGGCGGGGGTGAACCCGTGCCGGCCGCCGTCGGGGACCCCGGCGGGCCAGTCCAGTGCGACCCGCCGGACGGCGGCCGGGCCGCCGGCGGCGCGCGCGCCGGGCACGCGCGGGGCCGCAGCCGCAGCGGTGCCATCGCGCGCGTACGCGTCCGCTTCTGCGCCCGCCGTTTCGTACTCCTCGACCAGCGCCCGCCCCTTGGCCAGGACGCCCTCGGGCAGGTGCACCGTCCCGGAGGCGACGGCGAGCAGGTCGACGCGCGCGCCGATCTCCTCGGCGAAGGCGGAGAGCCGCTCGCGGTCGGCCGCGGAGCGCATGTCGACGAGGGCGACGACCACGTAGTGCGTGCGCGGGTGGCGGGCGTGCAGGTCGCGGATGGTGTTCAGGACGGTGTTGCCGGTGGAGAACTCGTCGTCGACGAGGACCAGCGGCCCGCTGCCCGCCAGCAGCTTCGGGTCCTCGGGCAGCAGCAGGTGCGAGGTGGCGTGCGAGTGGGACTCCTCGAAGCCGCCGGCCGCCTCCACGCCCGGCACGGGCCGGCGCGTGGAGTGCAGGTAGGGCGCCGCGCCCAGCCCGTCGGCCACGCAGTGGCCCAGGCCCGTCGCGGTCTCGGCGTACCCGAGGACCACCGCGGAGGCCGGGTCCTCGCCGGCCGCGTCGAGCAGGGCGCGGACCCGCTCCCCGAGCCCGTACCCGGCGGCGTGGACCGCCCGCGGGGACTGCGGGACGTGTTTGCCGAGGACCTGGGACACCAGCAGGTGGGCCCGCTTGGGATTGCGCCGCAGGGCGAGGCCCAGCAGCTCGTCCAGCCGTGGCGCCCCGGGGGCGCCGGCTCCTTCCAGGCGTACGCCCAGCCGGTCCGCGACCCAGGTTCCCGACCACACCGCGTCGATCGTCTTGCCTTTCTCCGTAGTCGAGCCGGTCGAACCAGCCGAGCCGGCCGAACCGGCCGAGGGGTACGAGGTGTCCGAGGGCCCGCTCACACCTGGAGCCCGGCCGTGAGCAGGTCGACGAAGCCGACCTCCTCCCTCGCAACGCCGAAGACCTCGGCGCGCAGCATGGTGCGCTCGGCCCAGGCCCGGTGGGGCTTCACCTCGTTCATCTTGTTCGTGTAGGCGGACCGCATGACTCCGCCGCCGCCCCGCTCGGGGCGCAGGATGTCCTGGGCGTCGCTGAACTCCTCGTGGGAGACCACCGACAGGGCGTGCACGGGGGTGGTGTGCGAGGGGTGGATGCAGGTCTTGCCGAGGAGCCCGTTGGCCCGGTCGAGTTCGATCTCGCGCAGCAGGCCGTCCAGGTCGTGCTCGATGAGCGCGGTGCGCAGTTCCTCGACGCCTTCCTGGAGGAAGGGGCTGCGGCGCAGCTGCGGCTTGAACAGGCGCTGCTGGTGGCGGAAGTACTCCCACACCGGTCCGGTGACGGTGAAGCCGGTGCCGTCGGCGCGGCTGAGCACGTTCACCACGTCGGCGATGACCCCGGCGACGATCTGGATGTCGTACGCGGTCATGTCGGGCGTGCGGCGCAGGCCGTACACGGAGCAGAAGTCGGTCACGCCGAGCCGGAGGGCCAGGACCCGCTGGCGGTGGCGGTCCACGGTGCGGGCGATCCCGGCGAGGGCCGCGGCCCGGGTCTCCAGGTGCAGGAGGTCGGGCGTCTCCAGGACGGGCATCGCGTACAGCCGGGGCAGCCCGCTGCGCTCCTCGGTCTCGGCGAGGGCGTCGAGGAAGCCGGTGCCGCGACTCTCCGTGAACTTCGGCAGTACGAATCCGGCCAGTCTGCGCACCGAGCTGCCGAGGCGCCGCACGAGGTCGGGTATCTGCTCGGGCGTGCGGACGCGGACGAAGAGCAGCGGGAGCTCCTCGCCGGCCCCTGCGCCCTGAGCGGCGTCCGCGTCGAGCTCGGCGAACTGCCGGACGAGGTTTTCCTCCGCTCCTGCGACATCGCCGTCGCTGATGGAATCCTCCAGGCAAAGGACCATGGAGACGACGCCGCGGCGGGCCTGCTTGCGGATGTCGGCGGCGAGCGCGGGGCGGGTGGCGGGGCTGTAGAGGGTGGCCCCGAGGGCGGCGGCGAGCATGCGGGAGGGGGAGGCGGCGGTGAACTCGGCCGGCTCCTGGTGGAAGAGGTCCTGGCGGACCGAGGGCGATATGTGCCCGAAATGACGCATGCGCTTCCCCCGTACTGCCTCGGCGGCCCAACTGGCGTGGCCGGTAATAGTACGTACGAACCTGAGTCAAGAGTTCCTCAAGCACATGAAGTTCAGGTAACCCTCTTGCACAATGCCGACGTCCCGGGTCCCGGACAAGGCCCTGCGGGGGGCCGCGTTGTTCCCCGCCGCACCGAAAGGGCAGGATGACGGGCATGACGCACGCGATGCAGAAGGGCTCGAACATCCCGGTGACCTCGGTGGCGGTCCGGGCGGTGCTGCGCTGGACCGGCGGCCCCGAGGTTCCCGACGTCGACGCCTCGGCGCTGCTGGTGGGCCCGGACGGCCGGGTGCGCTCCGACGAGGACTTCGTCTTCTACAACCAGCCCCGGCACCCCTCGGGGTCCGTGTGGCGGCTCGGCAAGAAGCAGATCGGCGAGGCTGTCACCGACGCCGTGCAGGCGGACCTGCGGGCGGTGCCCGCGGTGGTGGACCGGATCCTGGTCGTCGCCTCCGCCGAGGACGTGCCGTTCGAGCAGGTCCGCGACCTGCGGATCCTGCTGTACGACGCCACGGCGGCCGGCGCCTCCGAACCCGTGGCCTACTTCGACGTGCGGCCCGAGACCGGCGCCGAGACGGCCCTGATCTGCGGCGAGCTCTACCGCCGGGGCGAGGGGTGGAAGTTCCGCGCGCTGGGCGAGGGCTACTCCGACGGCCTGGTGGGGCTGGCCACCGACCACGGGATCTCCGTGGACGAGAACGCCTCCGAGGCCGCCTCCGACGGCGCGTCCGCGAGCGCGTCCGCCGCCGGGCCCACTTCCGAGCAGACGGCCGCGATGCACCCGCCCACGCCGCCGGTGCCGCGGCAGCCGCCGACGCCGCAGACCCAGGCCCCGCCGGCCGCCCCGCCGGCGTACGGCTACCCGCAGCCGGTCTCCCCGGCGCCCGTGCCGGCGCCGGGCGGCGACCCGGCGTTCCGGCTGCCGGTGCAGGGCCCGCAGTTCGTCCGCCGCTGACGGCGCCGAGCCCGCTGACGGCACTGCCGCCGCAGCGGCCGCAGCCACCGCGGGGCCGCCCACGGCCCCGCGGTCAGGCCTTGGTGGTCTTGTAGCCCCGCCCCCACTGCAGGCCCCACCCGTACAGCCGGTCCAGCTCAGACTGGAACCCGTACACGAACTTCACCTCGCGCCGCACGATCAGCTCGCCCTTGGCGTGCTCCAGGGACACCACCGCGCAGGAGCGGGCCTGCGGGTGCCGCTCCTCCAACGGGATCTCGATCCGCGGCCCGGTGATCGGGTACAGCGTGACCATGGCGTGGGTGCGGTCGAAGGCAGGGGTCTGGTCGTAGATGTAGACGAAGACCAGCAGCCGTTTGATCTCCTCGGCGTGGTCGAGGTTGACGAAGACCGTCTCCCCCGACGGCGCCCCGAAGCGGTCGTCGCCGCTGAGCTTCACGTACGGCGGGTTGTTGATGTCGCCGAGCAGGTTGCCGAGCGGCTGGACGACGCCGCGGGTGCCGTCGGCGAGCTCGTAGAGGCAGCCGATGTCGAGGTCGACGTTGACCATGCCCTGGGTGTGGGCCTGGACCATCTCGGGCTTGAACAGCTGGAACGGGTGCCGCAGGAGCCGGCTGCCGTGGCCGCTGCCGTCGCCGATGTCCGAGGTGCGCATCCGCCAGGACAGGTTGACCCGCAGGTTGCCGTGGACGGCGCCCTGTTTGGTCAGCGACACCGTCGGGCGCCGCTTGGTGAGTTCGATCGCGTCCGAGGCGTTGCCCGTGTCGAACTGCAGGGCGCGGCTGCCGCGGATGCCGTCGAAGAACCCGTCGAAGAATCCCATCCCTTGTCCCCCTGTTTCCCTGTGCCGCGGGACGGCCCTTCCCGCGGCTCCCCTGTGTGTGCCTTCATGGCTGCGTGGTGCGCCCGCTGACGCGGACGGGGCGGCCCGCAGGGTCCGTGGACCCGCCGGCCGCCCCGCTTGGAGCGTTCCGCATCAGCGCTGCGGTCATGCCTCCGCGGCGGCGCCCTCCAGGGCCAGGCGCTTGTTGCGGCGCACCGAGGACCAGAAGGACCAGGCGATCAGGACGACGCCGATGAGGCCGGTGATGATCTCGTTGATCTCGTACTGGATGGTGACCAGGAGGAGCACGGCGAGGGCGCCGATCGCGTAGTGCGCGCCGTGCTCCAGGTACACGTAGTCGTCGAGGGTGCCCTGGCGGACCAGGTAGACCGTGAGCGACCGGACGTACATGGCGCCGATGCCGAGGCCGAGGGCCATCAGCACGATGTCGTTGGTGATGGCGAAGGCGCCGATGACGCCGTCGAAGGAGAAGGAGGCGTCGAGGACCTCCAGGTAGAGGAACATGAAGAAGGCGGCCTTGCCGGCCAGCGCCACGACCGAGACCTGCTTGCCGCTGCGCTTGGCCTCCTCCTCGGCCTCGTGCTCGGCTTCCTCCTCTTCCTCCAGCTTGTTCTCGAAGAAGCCGGAGAGCCCGCCGACGATCATGTACGTGACCAGGCCGGCGATGCCGGAGACCAGGACGGTCTGCGCCTTGTCGACATGTACACCGCCGTGCTGGTGGGCGTGGACGGCGAAGGTCATCGAGGTGATCAGCAGGACGATCAGCGCGATGCACGCCGACAGCATGTCGATCTTGCCGAGCTTGGCCAGCGGACGCTCCAGCCAGGCCAGCCACTTGATGTCGCGGTCCTCGAAGATGAAGTCAAGGAAGATCATCAGCAGGAACATGCCGCCGAAGGCGGCAATGGACGGGTGGGCGTCCGTGACCAGCTGCTGGTACCTCTCCTTGTCGGTCATCGCCAGGTTGACGGCCTCGATCGGGCCGATCTTGGCGCTGATCGCGACGATGACGACGGGGAAGACCAGGCGCATGCCGAAGACGGCGATGAGCACGCCGACCGTGAGGAAGATCTTCTGCCAGAAGGCATTCATCTTCTTCAGGATCCCGGCGTTGACCACCGCATTGTCGAACGACAGCGAAATTTCAAGGATGGAGAGGATGGCCACGATCCCGAAAGCGGGCGCCCCCCCGTACAACACCGCAGCGGCGAGGCCGAGCGCAGTGACTGCGAACGACCAGCCGAAGGTTTTCAGAACCACTGGCACCCCATCGTCTTGTACGGCTTTACGAAACGTTGACCCCGAAGTCTAGAGCGATGCCCCTCAGGCCCGACGCGTACCCCTGTCCCACAGCACGGAACTTCCATTCCCCGCCGTACCGGTAGACCTCACCGAAGATCATCGCGGTCTCGGTGGAGGCGTCCTCGGTGAGGTCGTAGCGGGCCAGCTCCTGGCCGTCCGTCTCGTTGACGACGCGGATGAACGCGTTCGTGACCTGCCCGAACGTCTGGCGGCGGGCGTCCGCCTCGTGGATGGAGACCGGGAAGACGATCTTGTCCACCTCCGCCGGCACCTTGGTCAGGTCGACGATGATCGACTCGTCGTCGCCCTCACCCTCGCCGGTGAGGTTGTCACCCGTGTGTTCGACGGAGCCCTCGGGGCTCTTGAGGTTGTTGTAGAAGACGAAGTACTGGTCTCCCAGGACCCGGCCCTCGCGGCACAGCAGGGCGCTGGCGTCGAGGTCGAAGTCGGCCCCCGTGGTCGAACGCGCATCCCAGCCGAGACCGACCAGGACCCGGGTGAGGTTCGGTGCGGCCTTGGACAGGGAGACGTTGCCCCCCTTGGCGAGTGTGACGCCCATGTTGAAGTCCTCCCCGGACGACGTGGTGGTCGCGGCGCGCCCGTGGGTGTGCGGGCGGGCCGGCGGTGAAGCGGGTGGAGCGTTGGCCAAGCGCGTCCGGCGCCGTACACACGGGGTGTGCACGGCGCCGGACGGGCGAACAGCGGGCAGGCTCAGGCGTTGACGCTCAGACGTTGACGCCGAAGTCCTGGGCGATACCGCGCAGGCCGGAGGCGTACCCCTGGCCGATGGCGCGGAACTTCCACTCCGCGCCGTTGCGGTACAGCTCGCCGAAGACCATGGCCGTCTCGGTCGAGGCGTCCTCGGAGAGGTCGTAGCGGGCGAGCTCGGTGTTGTCGGCCTGGTTCACGACGCGGATGTACGCGTTGCGGACCTGGCCGAAGCTCTGCTGGCGGCTCTCGGCCTCGTAGATCGAGACCGGGAAGACGATCTTGGCGACATCGGCCGGGACGGCGGCCAGGTTCACCTTGATCGCCTCGTCGTCGCCCTCGCCCTCGCCGGTGAGGTTGTCACCGGTGTGCTCGACCGAGCCGTCCGGGCTCTTCAGGTTGTTGAAGAACACGAAGTTCGAGTCGTTGGCGACCTTGCCCTGGTCGTTGGTCAGGATCGCGCTGGCGTCGAGGTCGAAGTCGACACCGGTGGTGGTGCGGGCATCCCAGCCCAGACCGACGAGCACGGCCGTCAGGTTCGGTGCGGCCTTGGTCAGCGAGACGTTGCCGCCCTTGCTGAGGCTGACTCCCACGGGTCCTCCAATGGGTTCATGCGGGGCGGTGGCCCCTGTCGTGCGGTGGGGCCCCCGGCGCCGGCCGGGGGAGCTACCGGATCAACGTGTCGATCCTAGTGACGGGTTCCCGTCGGCACGAGGTTTCACGCCGAACCGGCCGACGGGTGCCGATGCGGGCCAGCGGCTCAGAGGCTGTCGAGCGCCTTGATGTACTCGTTCAGGTCACGCGCGTCGGGCAGCCCGTTGACGACGGTCCAGCGCACGATGCCGTCCTTGTCGATGATGAAGGTGCCGCGGACCGCGCAGCCCTTCTCCTCGTCGAAGACGCCGTACGCACGCGAGGTCTCGCCGTGCGGCCAGAAGTCGGACAGCAGCGGGTAGTCGAGGTTCTCCTGCTCGGCGAAGACGCGCAGGGTCGGCACGGAGTCGTTGGAGACGGCGAGCAGCTGGACGTCGTCGTTCTGGAAGCGCGGCAGGTGGTCGCGCAGCTCGCACAGCTCGCCGGTGCACACGCCGGTGAAGGCGAACGGGTAGAAGAGCAGCACGACGGCCTTCTCCCCGCGGAAGTCGGAGAGCCGCACGGTGGCGCCGTGGTTGTCCTTGAGCTCGAAGTCCGGGGCCTTGGTGCCGACCTCGATCGCCATCTGTCGCATCCCTTCGTTCCCGCAGCCCTCCGCTGGGCTGATCGGGTGAGACCAGCCTAGGCCGGGAACGCACACACCCCGCCGACGGGGGTCGGCGGGGCGTGTCTCCGCTTGGCTGCGGGGCGCGGTTCAGCGCTTGGACTTGGCGACCTTGGGGGTCACCAGCTTGCTGGCGGCCCACTCCTTGCCGACGCTGACGGGCCTCGTCTGCGACAGACCGGCGGTCTCGGCGGCCTCGCTGATGTCGCTGGCCTCGACGTAGCCCGGGCGGCCCGTCTTCGGGGTCAGCAGCAGGATCAGCGCGGCGTCCTCGAGCAGCTCGGTGGCGTCGACGAGGGCGTCGGTCAGATCGCCGTCCTCGTTGCGGAACCACAGCAGCACCGCGTCGGCCACGTCGTCGTAGTCCTCGTCGACGAGGTCGTTGCCGATCAGTTCCTCGATCTCCTCGCGGAACTCCTGATCGACGTCGTCGTCGTAGCCGATCTCCTGGACCACCTGTTCGGACTGGAAACCCAGCCGGGCGGCCAGGCTCTCCGCGTGGTCCGCGGTCGCGCTCACGGGGTGCCTCCTGCTCATGTTCGGTGAATGTCTTCGGCAGCGCGCGTACGCGCAGCATTGGGCGTAGTCCACACGGGCGCGGCGGATCGCGCAAGTACCCGGCCGCGGAGACCGTCGAAACGGTGACGATTGCGGCCGTCTCGCCGCAACTTTCAGCCTTCCCGCATGTCTCTATCGTGATTCATCCCACACCATTCCAGCTCATTCGGCATCGCTTCGGCACTTTCACACCCGTTTGAGAGGCGAACGAACTTACGAACGCGGTGATCATCCGGGGCGTAGGGTTGAGCAGTGTCCGGACCAGTCGCCGACGGCATCGTGAATCGCCGCCGACTCCAGGGATTACCCAGTGGTAGAGATGACGATTGGGACCGAGCGTAAGACCATGGGAGGCGGCGAAACCCGAGGCACGACTCCCCTGACAGCGAAGGAACAGCGTGGCTTCCGCATCCGATCGCAATCCGATCATCATTGGCGGCCTGCCGAGCCAGGTCCCGGACTTCGATCCGGAGGAGACGAAGGAGTGGCTCGACTCCCTGGACGCCGCCGTGGACGAGCGCGGCCGTGAACGCGCCCGCTACCTGATGCTGCGCCTGATCGAGCGGGCCCGCGAGCGGCGCGTGGCCGTGCCCGAGATGCGCAGCACCGACTACGTCAACACGATCGCCACCAAGGACGAGCCGTTCTTCCCCGGCAACGAGGAGATCGAGCGCAAGGTCCTCAACGCCACCCGCTGGAACGCGGCCGTGATGGTCTCGCGCGCCCAGCGCCCGGGGATCGGCGTCGGCGGCCACATCGCCACGTTCGCCTCCTCCGCCTCGCTCTACGACGTGGGCTTCAACCACTTCTTCCGGGGCAAGGACGAGGGCGACGGCGGCGACCAGATCTTCTTCCAGGGCCACGCCTCGCCCGGTGTCTACGCCCGCGCCTACCTGCTGGACCGGCTCTCCGAGCAGCAGCTCGACGCCTTCCGCCAGGAGAAGTCGAAGGCCCCGTACGGCCTGTCCAGCTATCCGCACCCGCGGCTGATGCCGGACTTCTGGGAGTTCCCGACGGTCTCGATGGGCCTCGGCCCGATCGGGGCGATCTACCAGGCCCGGATGAACCGGTACATGGAGGCGCGCGGGATCGCGGACACCTCCAAGTCACACGTGTGGGCGTACCTCGGCGACGGCGAGATGGACGAGCCGGAGTCGCTGGGCCAGCTGTCGCTCGCCGCCCGCGAGGGCCTGGACAACCTGACCTTCGTCGTCAACTGCAACCTGCAGCGGCTCGACGGCCCGGTGCGCGGCAACGGGAAGATCATCCAGGAGCTGGAGTCGATCTTCCGGGGCGCCGGCTGGAACGTCATCAAGCTGATCTGGGACCGCTCCTGGGACCCGCTGCTGGCCCAGGACCGCGACGGCATCCTGGTCAACAAGATGAACTCGACGCCGGACGGCCAGTTCCAGACGTACGCCACGGAGACCGGCGCCTACATCCGCGAGCACTTCTTCGGCGACGACCAGCGGCTGCGCGCCATGGTCGAGGGCATGACCGACGACCAGATCCTGCACCTGGGCCGCGGCGGCCACGACCACAAGAAGATCTACGCGGCCTACGCGGCGGCGCGCGCCCACAAGGGCCAGCCGACGGTGATCCTGGCCAAGACGATCAAGGGCTGGACCCTCGGCCCGAACTTCGAGGGCCGCAACGCCACGCACCAGATGAAGAAGCTGACGGTCGACGACCTCAAGCGCTTCCGCGACCGCCTGCACATCCCGATCACGGACGCCCAGCTGGAGAGCGGCGCCCCGCCGTACTACCACCCGGGCCGCAACTCGCCCGAGATCCAGTACATGCACGACCAGCGCAAGTCGCTGGGCGGCTACGTGCCCACCCGCGTGGTGCGCGCGAGGCCCCTGGAGCTGCCGGACGACAAGGCGTACGCGGCGGCCAAGAAGGGCTCGGGCCACCAGGCGATCGCCACGACCATGGCGTTCGTCCGCATCCTGAAGGACCTGATGCGGGACAAGGAGATCGGCAAGCGGTTCGTGCTGATCGCCCCGGACGAGTACCGCACCTTCGGCATGGACGCGTTCTTCCCGAGCGCCAAGATCTACAACCCGCTGGGCCAGCAGTACGAGGCGGTCGACCGCGACCTGCTGCTGGCGTACAAGGAGTCGCCGACCGGTCAGATGCTGCACGACGGCATCTCGGAGGCGGGCTGCACGGCCTCGCTGATCGCCGCGGGCTCGGCGTACGCCACGCACGGCGAGCCGCTGATCCCGGTGTACGTCTTCTACTCGATGTTCGGATTCCAGCGCACGGGTGACCAGTTCTGGCAGATGGCCGACCAGCTGGCGCGCGGTTTCGTCCTGGGTGCGACCGCGGGCCGGACCACCCTGACGGGTGAGGGCCTTCAGCACGCCGACGGTCACTCGCAGCTGCTGGCGGCGACGAACCCGGGCTGCGTGGCGTACGACCCGGCCTACGGCTACGAGATCGCGCACATCGTCCAGGACGGCCTGCGCCGGATGTACGGCCCGGATGCCGAGGACGTCTTCTACTACCTGACCGTCTACAACGAGCCGATCCAGCACCCGGCGGAGCCGGCCAACGTGGACGTGGACGGCATCCTCAAGGGCATCCACCGGGTGGCCACGGGCACCTCCGGCGCGGTGCCGGCGCAGATCCTGGCCTCGGGCGTGGCGGTGCCGTGGGCGCTGGAGGCCCAGCGGATCCTGGCGGAGGAGTGGAACGTCAAGGCGGACGTCTGGTCGGCGACCTCCTGGAACGAGCTGCGCCGCGAGGCCGTCGAGGTGGAGGAGCACAACCTGCTCCACCCGGAGGAGGAGCAGCGCGTGCCGTACGTGACGCGCAAGCTCTCGGCGTCGGAGGGTCCGTTCGTCGCGGTGTCGGACTGGATGCGGGCCGTCCCGGACCAGATCTCCCGCTGGGTGCCCGGTGCGTACACCTCGCTGGGCGCGGACGGCTTCGGCTTCGCGGACACCCGCGGCGCGGCCCGGCGCTTCTTCCACATCGACGCCCAGTCGGTGGTGCTGGCGGTCCTGACCGAGCTGGCCAAGGAGGGCAAGATCGACCGCTCCGCGCTGAAGCAGGCGGTGGACCGCTACCGCCTGCTGGACGTGTCGGCGGCAGACCCGGGCGCAGCGGGCGGCGACGCGTAGCACGGCCGGGACGGAACGCAACGAAGCGGCGGGCCGGGGTGCGCAGTGCGCCCCGGCCCGCCGCCGTTGCCCCGGCCGCTGCCGCCCTGCGCGGGTCCGTTCCGGGGCCTTGGGCTTTACCTGTTCCTTACGATGCTCCGTATGAAGCATCCCTCCCGCCAGCTGCGGTGGGAGCGGCGGAGCCAGACCCCGCTGCTCGTACTCGCCATCGCGTTCGCCGTCGCGTACGCCGTCCCGATCGTCGCGCCCGATGCGGACGCGCGGGTGCACCGGGCGTGCACGCTCACCGAGTGGGTGGTGTGGGGGGCCTTCGCCGCCGACTATCTGATGCGGCTGGGCCTGTCGACCGCCAAGCGGGCCTTCGTACGGACGCACTGGCTGGACCTGGCGGCCGTGCTGCTGCCGATGATCCAGCCGCTGCGGCTGCTGCGGCTGGTGGCCACCCTGCTGCTGGTGGGCCGGCGGGCCCGGATGGCCCCGCAGATCCGGCTGACCACGTACGTGGCGGGCGCCGTGGTCGGACTGCTGATGTTCGGCTCGCTGGCGGTGCTGAGCGTGGAGCGGGACGCCCCCGACGGCAACATCAAGAACCTGGGCGATGCGGTCTGGTGGAGCTTCACCACCATGACCACCGTCGGCTACGGCGACCACTCCCCCACCACCGGGCTCGGCCGGGTGCTCGCGGTGGGGCTGATGCTGTCGGGCATCGCCCTGCTGGGTGTGGTCACCGCCAACATCGCCGCCTGGTTCATCTCCCGTTTCGAGCGCGACGACCAGGTGGAGCGCGCCCAGACCGCCGCCATCGCCGAGCTGGCCGCGGAGGTACGGGCCCTGCGCGCCGAGGTCGCCCGGCTGGGCGGGACCGCCCCGGGCACGGGGGCCGAGGTGTCGGCCCGGCTTCCCGAGGCGGCCCCGGCGGCGGCTCCGGCGGCCGCGCCCGCCGCGGTTACCGCTCCCAGACCTTGAAGGCCCGGATCAGGTAGGGCGACTCGGGCAGTTGCACGCCGTCGCCCGGATAGGTCTGGAACTCTCCCGTCTCGGCGCACACGGCCGACTGGTAGGTCGTCACCGGTCGGCCGGTGCGGTTGATGAGGGACTGGGCACTGGTGCCCTCGGGCAGTGCGGTGCAGCTGTTGATGTCGAGGGTGCTGAGCTCGCGCGTGGTGCGGGTGCCCTTGAACTCCGGCTTCGCCCACAGGCACAGCTGCCCGGTGGCGCAGGGCACCGCCCTCTTCGGCGGCGGGCCCGCGGCGTGTGCGGTGCCTGCCGTACCCGGGATCAGGGCCGCGAGCGCCAGGACGGCGACGGCCAGGACCGTGCTGCGCCCGGTGCCGGCGCCGCGGACCGCGGCAGCGGTCCGGGCGCCGGTGGTGGATCGCAGGCCGGCGGTGGATCGGGTGCCGGTGGCGGATCGGGTACCGGTGGCGCGTCGGAACGCGGCTCGTGCGGGGGAACTCGTACGCATGACGGGTCAACTCCTGGTGGACGGTTGCGCCCCGGACGGTTTCCGAAAGCGCCTCGGCACCACGCTGACCTGCAAGGACGGCTCGGCGGAAGGGGGTGGGAGCGGGTCCACCCTGATAGGCGACAGCCCCGCCGGAACCGTCCGGCGGGGCTGGGCGAGGAGCGCTGTTGACGCGTCTCAGACGTGAGCCGCGCCCGCCCCGGCGGCGGCGTTCTCCCCGCGCCGGGTGAAGCAGGCCACGACCGCGGCCAGTACGGCGACCACGCCGGCAGCGGTGAAAGCCGTGCTCATCCCGGACACGAAGGTGTCGTGCGCGACCCCGGTGATCGCCTCGGCGAGCTTCGGCGGAGCCCCCGGCGGGACCGGGGCGATGCCGACCTGGACCCCCTTTTCGGCGAGGGCCTGCTGCTCGGGCGTGAGCGGCGGGAGCTGCGCGGCCCGCCAGTTGTCCCCGAACGAGTCACCCACGGTGCGCGCCATGACCGCGCCGAGGACGGCGGTGCCGAGGCTGCCGCCCACCTGCATGGCGGCCTGCTGGAGGCCGCCGGCGACCCCGGAGAGCTCCAGCGGGGCATTGCCGACGATGACCTCGGTGGCGCCGACCATGACGGGGGCCAGGCCCAGGCCGAGCAGGGCGAACCACAGCGACATCTCGAGGGTGGAGGTGCCCGGGGTCAGCCCGGACATCCCGAAGCAGGCGACGGCGGTGGCGGCCATGCCGGCGACCAGCGGGATGCGCGGGCCGGCGGCGGTGATGGCGGCGCCGGCCAGCGGGGAGCCGACGATCATCATCCCGGTCAGCGGCAGCAGGTGCAGGCCGCTGTCGACGGGGCTCATGCCGTGCACGTTCTGGAGGTAGAAGGTCACGAAGAACAGCCCGCCCATGAACGCGAACGCCATCAGCACCATGAGCACCGTGCCCGCCGACAGCGGCAGGGAGCGGAACATCCCCAGCGGGATCAGCGGCTCGGCGGCCCGGGACTCCCAGACGGCGAAGAGCACGAAGCAGACCAGGGAGACGGCCAGGAACAGCAGGGTGCGCCCGTCGCCCCAGCCCCACTCCGAGGCCTTGATCAGCGCCCAGACCAGCGAGAACATCGCGGCCGACAGCAGCACGACGCCCGGGACGTCGAAGGAGCGCGGCGCGTTCTCGGCGCGGTGGTCGAGCAGGATGACCAGGCCCAGCGCCAGCGCGAGGATGCCGACGGGCACGTTGATGAAGAAGACGGACTGCCAGCTGACGTGCTCCACGAGCAGGCCGCCGACGATGGGCCCGGCCGCGGTCGAGGCGCCGATGACCATGCCCCAGATCCCGATGGCCATGTTGAGCTTCTCGGCGGGGAAGGTGGCGCGCAGCAGGCCCAGTGCGGCGGGCATCAGCAGCGCGCCGAACAGCCCCTGCGCCACGCGGAAGCCGATGACGAGCTCGACGCCGGTGGAGAGGCCGATCGCGGCGGAGGCGGCGGCGAATCCGACGATGCCGATCAGGAAGGTCTGGCGGTGGCCGAAGCGGTCGCCGAGCTTTCCGGCGGTGATGAGGGAGACGGCGAGGGCCAGCAGGTAGCCGTTGGTGATCCACTGGACGTCGGCGAGCGAGGCGCCGAGGTCCTGCTGGATCGCGGGATTGGCGACGGCGACGATCGTGCCGTCGAGGGTGACCATCATGACGCCGACCGCGACTCCCAGGAGCGTCAGCCACGGGTGGCCGCGCAGCCCGGACCGGGCCGGCGCCGGCCCCGGTCGCCCGACGGGAGTCCGGTCGTCCTTTTCGTGGGCGGTGATCTGATGAGTCATGCAAACAGGCTAATGACAGCGACTGACACTTCACAGACGGCTCAGCAGGACGGTGGCTGTCAGGTCGGTCACAGGTACCCTGACCGCTTACTCAGCGTCAGATGGCGCCCTCCCGCCCAGAAAGGACTCGCGCGGTGATGACCGACGAGCGCCCCGCGCCGGCGCCCGGACTACGCGAACGCAAGAAGCGGCGCACCCGGGACGCGCTGCTGCGCGCCGCCCTCCTCCTCTTCGTCGCGCAGGGGTACGAGCGCACCACCGTCGACGAGATCACCGAGGCGGTGGACGTCTCCCAGCGCACCTTCTTCCGGTACTTCGCCAACAAGGAGGAGGTCGCCTTCGCCGCCCAGGACCTGGTCGAATCGCACTTCCTCGCCGCCCTGCGCTCCCGTCCGCCCTCCGAGGGCCCGCTCGCCGCGCTGCGGGGGGCGGTGCGCGTCGCCTGGGACACCGTCGAGGAAGCCCTGTCGGACGTGGTGCCGGTCGACCTCTACATGCGCACCTACCGGCTGATCGAGTCGACGCCCGCGCTGCTCGCCGTCCACCTGCGCCGCTCCACGGAGTTGGAGGAGCAGATCGCCCGGCTGCTCGCGGAACGGGAGGGGTTGGACGTGGACGCCGACCCGCGCCCGCGCGTGGCCGTCGCCGCGTTCTCCGGTGTCATGCGGGTCACGGGGCGGCTGTGGGGACAGGGCGAGGATGCCAGCGTCGACGCGATCCGGGACATGACCGAGGCCTACCTCGACCAGATCGGCCCGGCACTGGCCGCGGACTGGCGCTGACCCCGGAGACACAACGCGCCTGTGGCGTGCACCACATGAACAGGATGAACCGCACGAACAGCGTGAACCGTGTGATTCACATGAATCGCGCGAATCACGTGAAAGGGGTCACTCGTGAGCCCGGTCACCCCCCGTACCGGGCCCCGTTGCCGTCTCCTAGGCTGGACCCAGTGAACCTGCCCGGCCTCGCCCACCCCCCTGCCGGCGCCGACCCGCGCCCCGCCGCCCTGCGCACCCTGCTCGCGCTCGCGGTCGTCTTCATCATGCTGGCGACCACCGGCTGGACCGCCGTCCACCGCCCCGACGCCGGAACCTCCCTGCGGGCCGCGGCCCTCGCCGCCTGGTCCACGGCCCGGATCGACGGCCGGCCCGTCCCGCCCGCCGACGCCCCCGCGCGCACGGTCGCCCGGTTCTTCGCCGACCTCGACGCCACGGGCCGGGCCAGGCTCGCCGAGACCCACCCCTTCGTCGTCGGCAACCTCGCCGGGGCGCCCGCCGCCCTGCGCTACCGGGCCAACCTGCGCGCCCTGGAGCAGGCCGAGCAGGTGGAGGAGGCCCGCAGCCGCGACGTCAGCCTGACCCCGGCCGACCGCACCACGGCCGGCCGGCGCGCCCACCGCTTCGCCTCCCTCGCCACGCCGGGCCGGCAGATCCTCGTCTTCGACCCCACCGGCGGCGGCCTCGTCGCCGAGGTCTTCGGCGACCTCGACCGTGCGAGCCGGGTCTCGGTGATCGTCCCGGGCGTCGACACCGACGCGCTCACCTTCGAGCGCAGCCAGCGGCGCCTGACCGCCCCCGTCGGCATGGCGCAGTCCCTGTACGAGGCCGAACGCGCGGCCGCACCGGACAGCCGGACCGCGGTCATCGCCTGGGCCGGCTACGTCGCGCCGACCGGTGTCGGCATGGACGCGGCCACCGGCCGGATGGCCGTCGACGGCGCGGTGCGCCTGCAGGCGCTCACGGCGACCCTGCCCGGAGACGCCGGCGTGGCGCTGTTCTGCCACAGCTACGGCTCGGTGGTGTGCGGGGTCGCCGCGCACGGCCTGCCGGCCCGCGTGACGGACGTGGTGGTGGCGGGCAGCCCCGGCATGCGTGCGGATTCGGTCGCCGAACTGGGCACCTCTGCGCGGGTGTGGGCCACGCGGGACTCCGGGGACTGGATCGCGGACGTGCCGCACCTGGAGGTCGGCGGGCTGGGCCACGGTGCCGACCCGGTCTCGCCCGGGTTCGGCGCGCGGCTGCTCTCGTCGGCCGGGGCCAGGCTGCACACCGGCTATTTCGAGCCAGGCACCGGATCCCTGGACAACTTCGCCAAAATCGGAACCGGCACGTTCGGTTCCGTGGTCTGCGCGACCGGCGACGATGCCTGCCGCCGCGGAATTTCCGGGACAGACACGGACTGACACGTGTAGAGCCCCGAAAAACGGGCCCTGCACCGAGGGGGACGCACAGGGTCGCGTCCCTTTACCATGTGCCGCATGGGTGACGTACTGGCCGGAAATCATGCCGTCTGGGAGTTCGACTCGGACTCGGTGCTCATCCGCTTCGCACGGGGGATGCGAACGCCACGTCTCTGGCATGCCCTCGGGCCCCGGCGGATCCCCTTCGAGGCGCTCTCCGCGGTGCACGTGACCTCCCGCGGAGCGGGGGGCAGACGCGACACGACGGTGCTGCATGCCGTGCCGAGACCGGGCGCGGATCCGCTGATGGAAGCCGCCGCGGGGCAGCTGCGCGAGGCGAGCGACCCTTACCGCCTGGTCGTGACCGGCGACCGGGCCGCACAGGCGGCCGCCTTCGCCGACGCGCTGCGCGAACGGCTCGGGCCCGACGCGGGCGAGCCGGCCGGGCGTTTCCTGGTCGAGGTGGCCGAGCCGCCGCTGCAGCTGAAGGCGTACGACGCGCGCGTGGGCTTCGACGGCTCGGCCGTCAGCTTCCACTGGTCGCGCACGGGCGCCACGGGCACCAAGTGGAAGGCGGGCGACCAGCGTTACGAGGTGACGGAGCTGGCCGGGATCGAATGGCGCTCCCCGGAGGGCCCGGGCGGCCACCTGCGGCTCATACGCCGCGACGGCGCCCCCGGCGACCCGCGTCCCGACCACGACCTCGCCGCCGCCGTCTTCGGCACCGGGTACGGCGCGGTGCACGAGTCGCTGCCGTTCGCCGCGGCCGTCCTCGCCTCCCTGCGCGTGCGCACCCCGGTCGCCTCGGTCCCGGCGCCCCGCGCCGACGAGCGCCTGCACCACCTGAGCGAGCTGCACAGCGCGGGCCTGCTCACGGACGCCGAGTACACGGCCCTGCGCGACCGCTTCGCCGCCGACCTCTCGGGGGCGTAGCGGTCGCGCGCGGCCGCGCCTGCCGTTACGCCTCGCGGGCCACCGAGGTGAAGGCCATGTCCGGGTAGCGGTCCCCCGCCACCTGCGCCGCGATCGGCTCCAGCAGGGCCAGCTCCTGCCCGGTCAGCTGAATCCGGGTCGCGGCGGTGTTCTCCTCAAGGCGCGAGACCTTGCGGGTCCCCGGGATCGGGACCACGGCGAGGCGGTGGACCTCCGCCCGCTGCTGCACCCACGCCAGCGCGATCTGCGCCGGCGTCGCCCCGTGCGCCTCGGCGAGCCGGCGCACCGGCTCCAGCAGCGCCGCGTTCGCCTTGGCGTTGTCGCCGCTGAACCGCGGCTGGAACGCCCGGAAGTCGCCCGCGGACAGTTCCGCCGCGGACGCGAACGCCCCGGTCAGGAAGCCGCGCCCGAGCGGGGAGTACGGCACGAAGGCCACGCCCAGCTCCGCCGCCGCGGCCACCGCGCTGCGCTCCACGTCCCGGCTGAACAGCGACCACTCCGACTGCAGCGCCGCGATCGGGTGCACCGCGTACGCCTCGCGCAGCTCCGCGCCCGTGACCTCGCTGAGCCCCAGGTGGCGCACCTTGCCCTCCTGCACCAGCTCGGCCATCGTGCCCACCGACTCGGCGAAGGGCACCGCCGGGTCGTGCCGGTGCATGTAGTAGAGGTCGATCACGTCGGTGCCCAGCCGCCGCAGGCTCCCCTCCACGGCCTGCCGGATGTACGCACGGTCGTTGCGGATCCCGCGGTACTGCGGGTCGTCGGTGCGCTCTATGCCGAACTTGGTGGCGAGGGTGATCTCGTCGCGGTGGGCGGCCACGAACGGGGCGATGAACTCCTCGTTGCGGCCCCGCCCGTAGATGTCCGCGGTGTCGAAGAGGGTGACCCCGCGGGCGAGCGCCGCCTCCAGCGTCTCGCGGGCGGCCGCCTCGTCGGTCTCCCCGTAGAACTCGCTCATCCCCATGCAGCCCAGGCCCTGGATGCCGACCAGGGGGCCGCCCTTGCCGAGTTCGACCTGCCCGATGATGGTGTTCTGCGTCACTGCCGTGCCGCCTTCCCCGTATATAGCTCGATCTTGAAGTCCAGTACGGCGAGCGCGTCGGTCAGCTCCGTGATCCGCGCCCTCACCTCACGCCGCGTCCGCTCCAGCAGCTCGCGGCGCTGGTCGACGGTGTGCTCGCCCTCGCGGACCAGCTCGGCGTACCTGACCATGTCCGCCACCGACATCCCGGTGGCGCGCAGCTTCCCCACGAAGGCCAGCCACTGCAGGTCTTCGTCGCTGAAGCGCCGCTGTCCCGAGTGGGACCGGTCCACGTGCGGCATCAGGCCGATCCGCTCGTACCAGCGCAGCGTGTGCTGGGTCAGACCGGTGCGCGCCTCGACCTCGCTGATCGTGTACCGCGTCTGCGTCAGGGTCATGGCGAACACGCTAGAACCCTGGAGTGCACTCCAAGCAAGTAGGCTCGGCGGCATGGAGAGCGTGGAGACCCTGCAGAGCCTGCGGCTCATCGACAACTGGCCGGTACCGACCGCCGCGGCGGCCGTCGTGCGCGCCGACGGGAGCCTCGCCGGCTCCCACGGGCCCGTCGACCACCGGTTCGCGCTGGCGTCGGTGACCAAGCCGCTCGCCGCGTACGCCGCCCTCGTCGCGTACGAGGAGGGGGCGATCGAGCTCGACGAGCCCGCCGGCCCCGAGGGTTCGACGGTCCGTCACCTGCTCGCCCACACCAGCGGGCTGGCCTTCGACGACCACCGCGCGACGGCTCCGGCCGGGACGCGCCGGCTGTACTCCAACGCCGGCTTCGAGGTGCTCGGCGACCACATCGCCAAGGCCACCGGCATCCCCTTCGCCGAGTACCTGCACCAGGCGGTGTTCGAGCCGCTCGGCATGGCCTCCACCACCCTGGAGGGCTCCCCGGCCAAGGACGGCGTCTCCACCGTTTCCGACCTGGTCAGGTTCGCGGCCGAGCTCCAGGCGCCCCGGCTGCTCGACGTGCGCACGGTCGCCGAGGCCACCGCCGTGGTCCACCCCGGCCTCAAGGGGGTGCTCCCCGGGTACGGGCACCAGTCCCCCAACGACTTCGGGCTCGGCCTGGAGATCCGCGGCACCAAGTCCCCGCACTGGACGGGTGCCGGCTCCTCGCCGCGCACCTTCGGCCACTTCGGGCAGGCCGGCACCTTCCTGTGGGTGGACCCCGACGCGCGCGCCGCGTGCGTGGCGCTGACGGACCGCCCCTTCGGCCCGTGGGCCGTGGAGGCCTGGCCGCCGTTCACGGACGCGGTCCTCGCCGAGCTCTCCGGGCGGCTCCACCGCTGAGTCCGCCGCGGCCTGCGGACCCGCCGCCGGGCGCTACGGCAGCACCCAGATCAGCAGCTCCCCCGGGGATCCGGCGAGGACCTCCAGCCCCTCTTCGCCGGTGATCCGGGCCGAGTCCCCGGGGCCGAGCTCCTGCCCGTCCAGGCGCAGGTCGCCGCGGACGACGTGCACGTAGAGGCGCTCGGCGCCCGGCAGGGCGATCCGCTCGCCTGCGGCGGGCCGCCGCACGTGCAGGGCGGCGCCGGCCGCGGGGACCTCGTACGGGGTGCCGTCGGCGAGTCCGCGCACCAGCCGGTACGAGGGCTCCCCGCCGGCGGCCAGCGGCGCGAGCCAGGTCTGCACGAAGCACAGCGGGGCCGCGCCGTCGTTGCGCTCCACGTGCCGCGCGCCCGATCCGGCCCCGAGGTGCTGGAGGTCGCCGGGGCCGACCAGGGTGGTCTCGCCGGTGCTGCCCTTGTGCGTGAGCTCGCCCTCGACGACCCAGGTGACGATCTCGGTGTGGCTGTGGGGGTGCTCCTCGAAGCCGGCGCCCGGGGCGAGGCCCTCCTCGTTGCAGGCGAGGACGGGGCCGAAGCGCAGGTTGTCGGGGTCGTAGAACGGGCCGAAGGAGAAGGCGTGCCGGGTGGTGATCCCGGCGGCCGGGTCACCGCCCTCGTACCGGTCGGCCCCGCGGCGGACATCAATCATGGGGCCACGGTAGACCCTGGGTGTGAGACCCGGCTCCGCGCCGGCGCCCGGATAAGGCAGTCTTGTCCCGTGCCCCAACCCGAACGTGAGCATTCCCCCGCGCATCCCGCTCCCGCCCATCCGCACACCGCGACGCTGCGCCGACTGGAGAAGTCCTCCGGCCGGCTCGCCGCCAACGCGATCCAGCGGATGGACGAGACCCTGCCGTGGTACCGGGCGATGCCCCCGGAGAACCGGTCGTGGATCGGCCTCGTCGCGCAGGCCGGCATCGCCGCGTTCACCGAATGGTTCCGGCACCCCGAGACCCCCCAGGCGATCTCCACCGACGTCTTCGGGACCGCTCCGCGCGAGCTGACCCGGGCGATCACGCTGCGCCAGACCGTGGAGATGGTCCGCACCACGATCGAGGTGATGGAGGCCGCGATCGAGGAGGTGGCGGCCCCCGGCGACGAGTCGATCCTGCGTGAGGCCCTGCTGGTGTACGCGCGGGAGATCGCCTTCGCGACGGCCCAGGTGTACGCGCAGGCCGCCGAGGCGCGCGGGGCGTGGGACGCCCGCCTGGAGTCCCTCGTCGTGAACGCGGTGCTGTCGGGCGAGGCGGACGAGGGCGCGCTGTCCCGGGCCGCGGCGCTCGGCTGGAACTCGCCGGAGCACGTCTGCGTGGTGCTCGGCACCGCTCCGGAGGGCGACAGCGAGCTGACGGTCGAGGCGATCCGGCGCGCGGCCCGCCACCACAAGCTGCAGGTCCTCACCGGGGTCCTCGGCGACCGGCTGGTGGTGATCGCGGGCGGCAGCGACAACCCGCTCCAGGTGGCGAAGTCGCTGATCGGGCCGTTCGCGGCGGGGCCGGTCGTGGCCGGCCCGGTGGTGGCCGACCTGCTGAACGCCACGAAGTCGGCGCAGGCGGCCGCCGCCGGACTGAAGGCCTGCACGGCCTGGCAGGACGCTCCGCGGCCGGTGCTGGCGGACGATCTCCTGCCGGAGCGCGCGATCGCCTCGGATCCCTCCGCCCGGGAGCAGCTGGTGGAGGAGATCTACAGACCGCTGGAGGAGGCGGGCTCCGCGCTGCTGGAGACGCTGAGCGTCTACCTGGAACAGGCGAGCAGTCTGGAAGGTGCTGCGCGCATGCTGTTCGTGCACCCCAACACGGTGCGCTACCGGCTGCGACGTGTGACCGACGTCACCGGATGGTCGCCTTCCGATGTCCGCTCGGCGTTCACCCTGCGGATTGCCCTGATCCTCGGGCGTCTGGCCGACAACGATCAGCAGTCCTAGACTTTTGTCGGACATCAACAATTACCCTGACGGTTCTTGGTCCCTGTCCCCACGGGCGGCAGGGACCATCCACAAGAGAGAGTGTGAGGGTGCTCGTACTCGTCGCTCCCGGCCAAGGCGCACAGACGCCCGGCTTCCTGACTCCCTGGCTCGAACTGCCCGGCGCCGCCGACCGCGTCGCCGCGTGGTCGGACGCCATCGGGCTCGACCTCGCCCACTACGGCACGAAGGCCGACGCGGACGAGATCCGCGACACGGCCGTGGCGCAGCCGCTGCTGGTGGCCGCCGGCCTGCTCTCCGCCTCCGCGCTGGGCGCCCCGTCGGCCTTCGGCGCCGTCGCGGGCCACAGTGTCGGTGAGATCACGGCTGCCGCGTACGCGGGTGTGCTGTCCGACGCGGACGCACTGGCGCTCGTACGGACCCGGGGTCTGGCCATGGCCGAGGCCGCTGCCGTCACCGAGACCGGCATGGCCGCGGTGCTGGGCGGGGAGCGCGACACCGTCGTCGCGCACCTGGAGAAGCTCGGTCTGACCCCGGCCAACATCAACGGCGCGGGCCAGATCGTGGCGGCGGGCACCAAGGAGCAGATCGAGGCGCTCGTCGCCGAGAAGCCCGAGGGCTCCATGAAGGTCGTCGCCCTGCAGGTGGCGGGTGCCTTCCACACGCACCACATGGCTCCCGCGGTCGCGACGCTGGAGAAGGCCGCGCAGGCCCTCACCCCGGCCGATCCGGCGCTGAAGTACGTCTCGAACAAGGACGGCCTCGTCGTCACCGAGGGCGCCGACGTCGTCGCCCGCCTGGTGGGCCAGGTCGCGAACCCCGTCCGCTGGGACCTGTGCATGGAGACGTTCGCCGAACTCGGCGTCACCGGCATCGTGGAGCTCAGCCCGGGCGGCACCCTGACGGGTCTGGCCAAGCGCGCGCTCAAGGGCGTGCCGAGCGTGGCCCTGAAGACCCCGGACGATCTCGACAAGGCCGCAAGCCTCCTCGCCGAGCACGCGGCCTGAGAGAAGGAGCCCACACCGCATGTCGAAGATCAAGCCTGCCAAGGGCTCCCCGTACGCCCGGATCCTCGGTGTCGGCGGGTACCGCCCGAGCCGGGTGGTCCCCAACGACGTCATCCTCGAGAAGATCGACTCCTCCGACGAGTGGATCCGCTCGCGCTCCGGCATCGCGACCCGGCACTGGGCCTCGCCGCAGGAGACCGTCGCCGCGATGTCGGTGGAGGCCGCCGGCAAGGCGATGGCCGACGCGGGCATCGCGCCGGAGCAGATCGGCGCCGTGATCGTCTCGACGGTCTCGCACTTCAAGCAGACCCCGGCCGTCGCGACCGAGATCGCGCACCGGATCGGCGCGGTCAAGCCGGCCGCGTTCGACATCTCCGCGGGCTGCGCCGGCTTCGGCTACGGCCTCACCCTCGCCAAGGGCCTCGTGATCGAGGGCTCGGCAGAGCATGTACTTGTCATCGGCGTGGAGCGGCTGTCGGACCTGACCGACCTGGAGGACCGCGCGACGGCCTTCCTGTTCGGCGACGGCGCCGGCGCCGTGGTCGTCGGCCCCTCGGACGTGCCGGCCATAGGCCCCACGGTGTGGGGTTCGGAGGGCGACAAGTCCGAGACGATCAAGCAGACCGTGCCGTGGGACGAGTACCTCGGCAAGGACGGCGGCGAGAAGTTCCCGGCCATCACGCAGGAGGGCCAGGCGGTCTTCCGCTGGGCCGTCTTCGAGATGGCCAAGGTGGCCCAGCAGGCGCTCGACGCCGCCGGGGTCACCCCGGACGACCTGGACGTCTTCATCCCGCACCAGGCCAACATGCGGATCATCGACTCGATGGTGAAGACCCTCAAACTGCCGGAGCACGTCACGGTCGCACGTGACGTGGAGACCACCGGCAACACCTCGGCCGCCTCGATCCCGCTCGCCATGGAGCGGCTCCTGGCGACCGGAGCGGCGAAGAGCGGCGACACCGCGCTCGTCATCGGCTTCGGGGCGGGGCTCGTCTACGCCGCGACGGTCGTTACCCTCCCCTAGGGCCGGGAAACGTTTCCCGCCCTGTTTCACGCAATAGCTAGAGAAGGAGCGCCACATGGCCGCCACGAAGGAAGAGATCATCGAGGGTCTCGCGGAGATCGTCAACGAGATCGCCGGCATCCCGGTCGAGGACGTCGAAGAGGGCAAGTCCTTCACCGACGACCTGGACGTCGACTCGCTGTCCATGGTCGAGGTCGTCGTTGCCGCTGAAGAGCGCTTCGACGTGAAGATCCCGGACGAGGACGTCAAGAACCTGAAGTCGGTCGGCGACGCCGCGAAGTACATCCTGGACCACCAGGCCTGAGCCTGACGAGCGTTTGTCGCCACCCGGCGGTGGCGCCGTGAACATTCAGCACCCCTTGAGACGTGGAGAAAGAATTCCTGTGAGCCCGACCAATCGCACCGTGGTCGTCACCGGTATCGGCGCAACCACTCCGCTGGGTGGCGACAGCGCTTCGACCTGGGAAGGTCTGCTCGCCGGTCGGTCCGGCGTCAAGCCCCTCGAGGGCGAGCGCTTCGCCGAACTCCCGGTCCGTATCGCCGCTCCGGTCGCCGTGGACCCGAGCGAGGTCCTGCCCAAGCCGCTGGCCCGCAAGCTGGACCGCTCGGCCCAGTTCGCGCTGATCGCCGCGCGCGAGGCGTGGGCGGACGCCGGCTACACCGCCCCGGCGGGCGAGGACGCGTCCGTCGCGCCCGAGCGCCTGGGCACCGTGATCGCCTCCGGCATCGGCGGCGTCACCACCCTGCTCGACCAGTACGACGTACTGAAGGAAAAGGGTGTGCGCCGGGTCTCCCCGCACACCGTCCCCATGCTCATGCCGAACGGCCCGTCGGCCAACGTCGGCCTGGAGGTCAACGCCCAGGCGGGCGTGCACACCCCGGTCAGCGCCTGCGCCTCCGGCGCCGAGGCCATCGGCTACGCCGTCGAGATGATCCGTACCGGCCGTGCCGACGTGGTCGTCGCCGGCGGCACCGAGGCGGCGATCCACCCGCTGCCGATCGCCGCGTTCGCCAACATGATGGCGATGTCCAAGAACAACGAGAACCCCGAGCAGGCCTCCCGCCCGTACGACAAGGGCCGTGACGGCTTCGTGCTGGGCGAGGGCGCGGGCGTCGTGGTGCTGGAGTCCGCGGAGCACGCCGCCGCGCGCGGCGCCCGGGTCTACTGCGAGGTGCTGGGCCAGGGCCTGTCCGCGGACAGCCACCACATCGCGCAGCCGGAGCCCACCGGCCGCGGTGTCGCCGCCGCGGTACAGAACCTGCTCGACAACACGGGCCTGGACCCGGCCGAGCTGGTCCACGTCAACGCGCACGCCACGTCGACCCCGCAGGGCGACACGGCCGAGGTGAAGGCGCTGCGCAAGGTCCTGGGCGACGACCTGGACCACATCGCGATCTCCGCCACCAAGTCGATGACCGGTCACCTGCTGGGCGGCGCCGGCGGTATCGAGACCGTCGCGACCGTGCTGGCGCTCTACCACCGCATCGCCCCGCCGACGATCAACATCGACGAGCTGGACGAGGACATCGCGGCGGACATCGTCCGCGGCGAGCCGCGCAAGCTGCCCGTCGACGGCCCGATCGCCGCGATCAACAACTCCTTCGGCTTCGGCGGCCACAACGTGACGCTGGCGTTCCGCAGCGTCTGATGCCCGCCGCGGTCCGCGCGATCCGCGAGTGAAGGAAGGGGCCCCGCCCGGCAGCTGCCGGGCGGGGCCCCTTTCGCACGTCCGGGCGGCGGGTGCCGTTCAGACCACCTGGTGGAGCCAGCGGACCGGGGCGCCCTCGCCGGCGTAGCGGAAGGGCTCCAGCTCGTCGTCCCACGGCTTGCCGAGCAGTTTGGCGATCTCCGCCTCGAGGTCGGTCTCGCCGCGCGCGGAGCGGGCCAGGGCGGCGCGCAGCCGGTCCTCGGGGATCAGGATGTCGCCGTGCATGCCGGTGACGGCGTGGAAGATGCCGAGTTCGGGGGTGGAGCTGTAGCGCTCGCCCTCGGCGGTCGGGCAGGGTTCCGCCGTCACCTCGAAGCGCAGCAGGTGCCAGCCGCGCAGCGCGGAGGCGAGCTTCGACGCCGTTCCCGCATCGGCCTGCCAGGAGAACTCGGCTCTCCAGGTGCCCGGGGAGGCGGGCTGCCGGATCCAGTCGAGGTTCACCCGCACCCCCAGCACGCCCGCAACAGCCCATTCCACGTGCGGGCAGAGCGCGCGCGGTGCGGAATGCACGTACAGAACTCCACGTGTCGTCACCGGGACCTCCAGTGTGGGACGAGGTCGGGAATAAACTCCAGAAAACGGACAGAATGTGACGTGATGTAACTTAGCGGAAAAGATCAGACATTGCGCTGCGGGACCTGCGGCCGAAACGCCACGGGGAAAAGCTACCGTGCGCCAGGGTCCATGGTGTGTCGTACGGTCGGTCCGAGGCCGCCAAACGCAGAGCATTCACTCAGCAGGACGCCCCGTGAGGACGCGGGACGACAAGGAGGGGAACCACCCGATGCGCACCACCGCTCCCGGCCGCCGCGCGCGCCGCACTCTCGCCGGGGCGGGGACCGCGATCGCCCTGCTGGCGGGGGTGCTGACCGGCTGTCAGGAGGGGTCGGCACCCGCGAAGGGCGACCGGGGGGCGCAGGCCGGGCCGCGCTGGAACACCGCGCCGACCTCGGTCGCCGCCGCCGGGGACTCCATCACCCGCGGCTTCGACGCCTGTTCGGTCCTCGCCGACTGCCCGGAGGTCTCCTGGGCGACCGGGAGCGACCCCGGCGTGCAGTCGCTGGCCGCGCGGCTCCTCGGGCAGGCCCAGGTGGCGGGGCGCAGTTGGAACTACGCGGTCACGGGCTCCCGGATGGCGGACCTGGCGGGGCAGCTGGCCTCGGCCGCCGAGCACAAGCCCGACCTGGTCACGATCATGGTGGGCTCGAACGACGCCTGCCGCCCGTCGGCCGGGTCGATGACGCCGGTGGCGGAGTTCCGGGCGGGGTTCGAGAAGGCCCTCGCCGGCCTGCGGGCGGCCTCACCCGCTTCGCAGGTGTACGTCTCCAGCGTCCCCGACCTGCAGCGGCTGTGGCAGCAGGGCAAGGACAGCCCCATGGTGCGGCAGGTGTGGAAGCTGGGGATCTGCCAGTCGATGCTGGCGGACCCGCTGTCGTCGGCCGGGGCTGCGACGGCCCGGCGCGAGCAGGTGCGGGCGCGGGTGGTCGAGTACAACGAGGTGCTGCGCGAGGTCTGTGCGAAGGACGCGCTGTGCCGCTATGACGGCGGCGCGGTGTTCCAGTACCCCTTCGCGGTCGAGCAGTTGAGCCGCTGGGACTGGTTCCACCCGGGGCGGGACGGGCAGGCCCGGCTCGCGGAGCTGGCGCACCGCCAGGTGACCTCGGCCGAGCCGCCGCGCTGACGTCCGGGCGGGCGCCCGTCGCAGGGCGGCTCCCGGCCCGGCTTCAGGGGTGATTTCCGGCCACGTCGCGGACGAGGTGGCGGGCGAGGAGCTCCAGGGCCTCGGTGACCTCCGGGAGCCGGGCGGACTCGGTGGCGCCCAGCGCCTTGGCGAGGGCCTCCTCGACCTTGGAGGAGCCGGCGGCCCGGACGGCGGCCACGCGGTCGGAGACCTCGGGCGCCTGGCGGACGAGCGTGCGGCGGCGGTCGGCCGGGTCGGGGGCCGTACGGACCGAGCCGGCCTCGCGCAGGCGGGCGACGGCGGTGGAGACCTGGCTCTGCGGCAGGCCGGTGCGCTGCGCGGTCTCGCCGACCGTGGTGTCGGGGTGTGCGGCGATGTCCCCGGCGACGATCACGACGGAGCGGGTGCTGCCCTCGTACTGGGCGGCTCCGCCGGGGGGCTCGGGCAGGGCCTCTTCGCCGAGCTTCATCAGGGCGCGGCCCAGCAGGAAAAGTTCGATTCCGTCCACGCAGAGAAGGTACATCACATCAGATGCATCATTGGAGATGCATCTCTCTTGATACATCTTCTTCGATGGATTAGGCTGGTCGCAGAGCAGCGGACGAAGGGTCCGCCGCCGCGGCAGTACAGGGGGGTATCACCATGTCCAGGACCACCACCGTTGCCACCACCACGACCGCCACCACCACGACCGGAACGCTTGAGGTGCCGGGCGCTTCGCTGCACTACCGGCTCCAGGGGTCGGGCCCGCTGCTGCTCATCGCGCAGAGCGGTGAGGGGGACGCGGACCGGACGGTGGACCTGGTCTCCCATCTCGAGGACGCGTTCACGGTCCTCACCTACGACCGGCGCGGCCTGTCCCGCAGCCGGCTCGCCGAGCCGGGGCGGACCACCCCGCTCACCGAGCACGCGGAGGACGCGCACCGGCTGCTGGCCGCCGTCACCGACGAGCCCGCGCTGATGCTCGGCTGCAGCCTCGGCGCCGTGATCGGGCTGCACCTGGCGGTCCGGCACCCCGGGCAGGTCTCCACCCTGATCGCCCACGAGCCGGTGGCGCCCCGGCTGCTCCCGGCGGAGCTGCGGGAGCGGCACACGACGGAGCTCGTCGGGCTGCAGGACACCTACCGCTCGGGCGGCCTGGAAGCGGCCTTCCCGGAGATGGCGCGAGTGCTGGGCATCGACCTCTCCCGGCGGGACGCGGAGCCCGGCCTGACCCCGCAGCCGGTGGACGACCGGCGCGCGGCCAACTTCGACTACTTCATCGAGCGCGACTTCACCGCGGTCATCGAGGACACCCTCGACCTTGCCTCCCTGACCGGGACGAAGACCCGGATCCTGCCGGGGGTGGGGGCCACGACGCCGCCCGAGGTCTTCGACCACCGGTGCGCGACCGAACTGGCGCAGCTGCTGGGCACGGAGATACGGACCTTCCCCGGCGGGCACAACGGCAACACCACGCACCCCCGGGCGTATGCGGCCGAGATCCGCTCCCTGCTGGCCGGTCGATAAGCCGCTCGGCAGGAGCGGGCGGCCCGATCAGGTTGCCGGGATGGACCAACAGGCTGGCGATCCGAGAACCGACCATCGTGCCCTGGCTGCCGCATCCCTCACCGTGGTGTTGTGGGCCTCCGCTTTCGTCTCCATCCGCTCCGCGGCCGCCCACTACGACCCGGGAGCGCTGGCCCTGGGGCGGTTCCCGACCGCCTTGGCGTTCAGCACCTGGACGTACGCGCTGTCGCGGACCACCGCCGGGAAGATGGGTGCGACCACGTACGCGGTGCCGGCGACGGTGGTGCTGATCGCCTGGATCGTCCTGGGCGAGGTGCCGGGGTGGCTGACCCTGTTGGGCGGGGCGATCTGCCTGGCGGGCGTGGCCGTCTCGCGCCACAGGCCCGGCCGGGGGCCGGCCCGCGCCGCGAGCTGACCGCCCGCGGTCGGCCGGAGGCTGCATGGCCGGTGCTTACGGGCGGTCGAGAAGGGGGTCGTGGACGGGGCAGGGCGGGCAGCGGGCGGGAGGGGGGACGCGGAAGACGGTGCGGCTGCGCAGGCGGCCCGTCCACGGCTCCCGCTCCGAGCGGCGTCTGACGAGGAGGTGGCGGCTGCTGCCCGCCTTCAGATGGGCGCGGTATTCGCCGAGCAGCGGGTCGGCGGGGCCGAGGAAGTCCCGGATCTGGTCCTCGACGAGGCAGAACGGGCAGTCCGGGCCGGGCGGCAGCCGGAACTGGCGGCCCTCAGGCCGGTCGTCGGAGCCGAAGGCCGTCAGGGCCAGCACCCCGCTGAACAGGACGCACACACCCATGACCTGCGGGCCGGGGGAAGCCGCCACCTGCCCGGCGAGGCCGCGGAACTCCGCGGTGTCGACCACCCGGATCCGCCCCAGCAGGGTGCGTGTCGCGGCGAGGAGGTGGTGGACCGCGGCCACCAGGGACACGGCGGCGACCGCAGGCACACCCCAGGGCGGGCCGGTGACCGCCAGCAGCCAGAGCAGTCCCGCGTTCAGCACGGCCATGGTGACCACGGCGACCCGCAGCCCGACACCGCTCCGGCGGACCACGCCGTAGGACACCAGGAGGAAGGCGGCGGTCAGGACCGGGTGGATCCAGTCGGGCATCGGCCGGCCTTTCGTCAACTCCGCTGCGTGCGCGGGCGGTTACAGCATCGCGCGACCCGGGGCGGCCGTCGACCCCCTGGTCGGCGGTGCGTGGCCGGGCTGGCATCCTGGAGCCCGTGAAGATCGCCGCAGCCCAGCTGACCTGCGTCCCGGCGGACGTGACCGCCAACACCGCGCAGGCCGCAGCCCTCGCCGACGAGGCCCGCAGCCAGGGCGCCGAGCTCGTCGTGTTCCCCGAGTTCACGCTCACCGGGTACGAGCTGGAGCCCCTGTCCGCCGACCCGGGCCTGTGCATCGCGGACGCGGACGACCCCCGTCTCGACCCGCTGCGGTCCGCCGGGATCGCCGTCGCCGTCAACGTGGCCCTGCGCACTCCCGGGCCGCAGCCCGCCATCGCGACGCTGGTCTACGGGGCGGACGGCGCGCACGTGACGACGTACGCCAAGCAGCACCTGTACCGGCACGAGCAGGGCGCGTTCACGGCGGGCCGGGCGGACGGCCGGTTCGAGCTCGGCGGCATCCGCTTCTCGCTGGGCGTCTGCTTCGACAACCACTTCCCGGAGCTCGCCGGGCGCGCGGCGGCCGACGGCTGCCGCGTCCACCTGGCCTCCTCCCTGTACGGGACGGGCGACGGGATCCACGAGCGGGCCACCGTGCACCCGGCCATCGCCGGGCAGGGCCTGTACGTGGTCCTCGCCAACCACGTCGGCCCGGCGGGCCCGTGGACCGGCTGCGGCCGCTCCGCGGTGTGGGCGCCGGACGGGAGCGTGCTCGCCGAGGCGGACGACCGTACGCCGTCGGTCGTGACGGCGGACATCCCCCTCTGACACCGCCCGGCCAAGGGGCGGGGCGCACCCGCCCCGCAGCTCAGCCGGCCGCGACCATGGTGGCGGTGGGGGCCTCGGCGGGCGTGTCCGTGCCGTCCGCGGCGGCCGGCTGCTCGCGGTCCCGCATCAGCGCGATCAGCGCCGTCGCGAACGCCGCGGCCGTGTACACCCCGGTCCACGGGACCCAGCCGCCGGGCGGTGCCCAGTGCGCCGAGAACGGCACCCAGGCCCCGCCGGTGCCGACGGCGAAGCGCCGCAGCACCCAGAAGAACGCCGCTGCGTTGGCGAGCGCCAGCCCGGCCACCGCGAAGCCGGTGAGCCGGCGCCAGGGGAAACCCCGCCCCTGCGAGCGGCTCGCCCCGATCAGCGCGGCCATCAGCGGCAGTCCCACGGCGAAGGGCAGCAGGTAGCGCCCCTGCCACACCATGCCGAGCTTCTCGGCCTGCGAGGACTGGGCGACCACCGGGACCACCACGATCGCCACCAGCATGCCGACCAGGGCCAGCGCCTCGCGCCCGCGCCCGTACGCCAGGCCCAGCGCGACCAGCACCGCGATCACGCCCAGCCAGATCAGGTACGTGAAGGCAGGGGCCGGGGTGTCCAGCCAGCCGAAGTGGCCGATCATCTGCTGGACGTAGGTCTCGGTGTTGCCGAAGGTCTGCCGGGCGGCCTCCCCGGCGGTCAGCGTCTTCGGCGTGTTGATCACCGAGTTGTCCGGGTGGGCCCCCGCCCACAGCAGCGCCCCGGCGGTGGCCAGGCCCAGCAGCGCCGTCCAGACCCACAGCGCCTTGCGCCGCAGGACCTGGCGCAGCGCGCCCCGCTGCTGCAGGAGCAGGGCGAAGACGACCGCGCCGGCGAACCAGATCAGGCCGAGCGGCCGGATGTTGATCAGCACGAGGCCGCCGATGCCCACACGGGCCAGCCGGCGGTTCAGCAGCCGCGGGTCGGGCGAGACGAGGAGGGACAGCAGCGCCGTCCACACGAGGATGCCGGCGGCGATCTCACCGCCGGAGGGGTTGACCACGCCCCCCATGTACAGGGCCATCGGTGTGGCGGCGGTGAGCACGCCGAGTACCGCCACCGAGCGGCGCCGCCACTCGGCGGCCGTGACCACCGCGCTCGCCAGCAGGGCGGAGCAGATCACGGCTGCCATCAGGCGCATCAGGTAGAGCCCCTGCGGGCCCTTGACCAGCAGGCTCGGCCAGCCCGTCGCCAGGTAGAAGGCCGGGTGGTAGCGGCCGGCGGCAGTGGTGGCCTGGACGGTCTTCTCGGAGTGCCCGAGCGCCGGCGCGCAGGACGCGGGCCGGACCTGGTTCCACGAGTAGCACTCGTGCTGCGTGGGCAGCTCCGTGTACCACTGCGGCAGCTGTACACCGGTCTCGGCGAACTTGCCCGGGATGCCCGCCACGTTGTGCGGCACCATCACCTCGGTGCCGCCGAGCTGGCCCCGGGCCACCGCGGCCGCGCGGATGAAGTGCGCGTGCTCGTCGGGGGAGCCGCCGAGCGGGGTGGCCGCGGACCAGGAGGCCGCGAGGGCGAAGAAGAGCGCGAAGGACAAGGCCCAGAGCCGCTTGGGGGTCCGGGCCGACCAGTCGGCCAGCCGCGTCAGTGCGGAGATCATCGGTTCCCCCGGGTCATCGGATGTACGCCAGCCAGCTCTGGTCGCCGTCCTTGGAGCACACGCCCTTCGGCGCGAACTTCGGGCACTTGCCGTTCTGCTGGCGCACGGTGTGCGACACCCACGGCAGGATCCGGTACGTGCCGTCCTGCGCCGGCATCAGCCGGTCGGACATCGAGGAGGAGACCGTGCCGAGCAGCAGCAGGAGCGCACAGAGCGCGCCGATCACGGCGCCCTCGCGCCCCGGGAAGCCGCCGCCGCGCACGGGAGCGACGGCCGCGGGGGTGTCCGTCGGGGCGAGCGCCGCAGCGCCGGAGCGCCGCTCGGCCAGCCGCAGCGAGACCAGGTGCGCCACGAGCGCGCACAGGATCAGCCCGCAGTAGAGCAGCTGGTTGTTGGTGCGGGTGTACAGCTGGACGGTCTGCGTCTCGTACATGTGGGAGGCGATGTACATCCGCATGACCCACGCGCTGACGAACATGGCGGCGATGGTGACCACCAGCGGCTTGCGCAGGCCCAGCCAGATCGCCGCGCCCAGGCAGACGAAGGTCACCAGGGCGAACAGCCCGACCCCGCCGAACTCGCCGGGCGGCGGCCAGTCCCCCACCTTGCCCGGCATGTCGGTGCGCCACATCAGGTAGTAGGCGGGGTCGGTGAAGTTGTCGAAGCGGAAGTTGTAGTCCTTGGTGGTCTGGCCCTCCTTCAGCATGACCACCAGGTAGCGCCCGGCCACCACCAGGAATGCCGCGAGGGCGGCGCCCATGAAGGCCGCGCCCTTGGCGGGGCCGGTCCGCCACGGGAAGTACAGCAGGGCGGCGAAGAGCACGCCGGCCGCGCTCCACAGGAACCAGCCGGAGTACGTGAGGAAGAGCACGCCGAGCAGCGCGCCGAAGCCGGCCCCCTTGAGCAGCAGCGCTCGCCAGCCCTCGGTGCTGCTGCGGCGCAGCGCCACCACCATCGCGACCAGCACCGGCACCAGCAGCACGAGCACGGTCTGGCTGTAGGGCTTGTACGAGTCGATCAGCGCGAAGGCGGGCACGACGCCGAAGGCCAGCGCCCGCACCGGGCTCAGCAGCATGCGCCAGGCGAGGTAGACCAGCGGCCCGAAGGCGGCGGCGCCGAGTATCTGGAGGTCCTTGAACGCGTACGCGGCGTTGCCGCCGTGGAACCACTCGGCGTAGTAGCCGAGGGTGTAGAGCGGCAGCGGCGGGTAGACCGCCGAGCCCGAGGGCCGGCCGTTCGCGACGGCGTGGGCCCATTCGACGAGGCGGCCGGTGTCGCCGTTGAGGCCGAACATCGGCCACGGCGTGCCCAGCAGCGCCATCACCGCTCCCGCGGCGACGAAGCCGCTGGCCAGGCCGGCGATGCCGGCGGAGGCGATGCGGGTGGCGAGGTCGAAGTGGCGGCCGCGGCGCAGCCGCATCGCCAGCATCACGGCGGCGACGAGGACCAGCCCGAGCAGCGCGAACCGCAGCTGGACCGCGGCCAGGCCGCTGACCTGGGCGATCCGGTCGAGCGGGTTGAGCTTGAGGCGGCGGGCCAGCAGGGGCAGGACCAGGGCCGCGGCGAAGGCCACGGCGGCTTCGAGCAGCAGCAGGCCGCCGCGGGAGCGTCGGGTGCGCGGCGCCGTGGGCTCCACGGGCGTCGCGGGGTCGTGGGCGGCCGGTCCGCTCGGGGGACCCGGACGCACGTCCGCCTGCCCCTCGGTACTGACTGTCACTGACGTGTCCCTACTGCTTGCTGATCGGTGTTCGGCCCCCCGGGGGGTCGCAGCGCAGCAGACCACTGCCCCTCTGGGCCCGCCGCACCGGTGCCCCTGGCAGGGAGCGGCAGGATGAAGGGCGGTGCGGGACAGTTCCGGCTGTGCTGCCGCGCATACTATCCGGCGGTCTCGAACAGCCGTCGGCCTCGGGACGGCGGCCCGGGCGGACCCGACGTGGCCGGGTGGGCCCGTGCGACCTGCGGATCAGTCGAGGACGCCGAGGCCTGCGAGCATGAAGAGCAGCACCCAGCCGCCCATGGCCAGCCACCCGAGGGCCAGGCCGATCGTCGCGGGCCCCTCGCCCTCCTCGCCGCTCGCCCGCATCTGCGCCTTGGCGATGTGGCCGGTGATCACGGCGCCCGGGGCCATCACCCCGAAGGTGGGCAGGCTCAGCACGCCCATGACGAGGGAGGCGATGGCCATCCCGTTGACCCGGCGCCCTGGCATCGGCACCGTCCCCGGCATCGGCATCGGCTGCGGCTGCGGCCCGAAGGCCGGCGGCACCGGCGCGGCCGGCAGCGCGGCGCCGAAGGGCCCCGGCACCGGACCGGCCGGCAGGTCCGCGATCAGCTGCGCGAGCTGGCCGTACGTCTGGGCCCGGGAGGCCGCGTCGAAGCGCTGGCCGTACTCCTCACGGGAGAGCCGGCCCTCGGCGTACGCGGCCTTGAGGACGTCGACCGTGCGGTCGCGGTCGGTGTGCGAGGCGCGCATCGCCGCGTGCGGCGCGGGCAGGGGCTGCTGCCAGGGCTGCCCGAAGCCGTACGGCTGGGGCTGCGGCTGCGGCCGGGGAGGGACCGGGTACTGCTGCCCCCACGGCTGATCGCCCATCCCGCCACCTCCGTCGCCCCTGCGCGCGGCACCCGCCACGCGCGCCGCGCGCCTTCGGCGCACGTCGTTCCAGGATGGAGGACGAACGGGCCCCCGCAAAGGTTGCCGCTCTGCGGTCCGGGTCCGGGTCCGGTCCGTGTCCGGGTCCGGCCCGACTGCCGCTCGGCAGAGGCGTGTGATGAGGTGGCGGGCATGACCGACTTCGAGACGATCACGGTACCGGCCCGCCTGTGCGGATACCCCGGGGTGGCCTTCGGCGGGTACGTGGCCGGGACCCTGGCCGCACGGGCGGCCGCGCCGACGGTACGGGTGGACTTCCGCAGGCCCGTGCCCACGGACAGCCCGGTCCGGCTCGCCGCGACCGCCGGTGGCGGGACGGAGCTGACGGACGGTACGGCCCTGCTGGCGGCGGCGGTCCCCGCCGAGCCCGCAGTGGAGGCCCCGCCCGCCCCCTCGTGGGAGCAGGCGTCCGCGGCGGCCGACGCCTTCCGGGCGGCTCCGCCGGACGGCGGCGTCGACTGCTTCGGCTGCGGCCTGGACCGCACCCCCGATACCGGGCTGCGCCTGCACTGCGGCCTCGTCCCGGGAACCGGGCTGGTCGCCGCGGCCTGGACACCGGGCCCCGCCCTGGCGGGCGCGGACGGGCTGCTGCCGCCCGAGCTGGTGTGGGGCGCCCTGGACTGCCCGGGGAACGCGGCGGGCCGCCTCCTCGACGGCCGCAAGGCCGGGGCGGTGACGGCCGCCCTGACCGCGCGGCTGCTGCGCCCCGTCCCGGTCGGCGCGGGCGTGGTCTCGTACGCCTGGCTGCTCGGCAGCGAGGGGCGCAAGTACCGCGCGGGCACGGCCCTGGCCACCGCCGACGGCGAACTGTGCGCCCTCGGCGAGGCCCTGTGGGTCGAACCGCGCGGGTGAGGAGCCCCGGCCGGTCGACCGACCGGGACGGCCGGCCGACCGCGACGGCCGGCCGACCGCGACGGCCGGCCGACCGGCGCCCGCGGCTAGGCGGACGCGACGGGGTGCGGGAGCAGGAGTCTGCCGAACTCCGCCAGCGGCTCCAGGGCGGTGTTGAGGTCGTGGCCCAGCGGGGTCAGGGAGTACTCCACGCGCGGCGGGACCTCGTCGTAGGCCTCGCGGTGGACGAGGCCGTCGGTCTCCATCTCGCGCAGCTGGGCCGCGAGCACCTTCTCGGAGACGCCCGGGACGAGTCTGCGCAGTTCACCGAAGCGGCGCGGCCGCCGGTCCAGCTCCCACAGGAGCGACACCTTCCACTTGCCGTCGATCAAGGACATGGCCGCAGCCACACCGCAGTGGTCCGCACCCGGCCTCCGCGTCACCGACATCGCACACCCCTCCCGACCTGCTCGCTCACCTCGGGGTAACCACCCACTCCGAGGTGCGTACTTGAGCGCCCGTCAGCCCGTGACCAGGCTGAAGGGCATGAACGACACCGACACCACCGTGGCACAGCGCTCCCTCACCCTTCTCGGCCTCGGCGACATGGGCTCGGCCCTCGCCCGCACCTGGCTCGCCGCAGGCCACTCCCTCACCATCTGGAACCGCACCGCCTCCAAGGCGCATTCCCTCGCCGCGGAGCAGGGCGCCGCCGGCGCCGTCACCGTCGCCGCGAGCCCGGCCGAGGCGGTGGCCGCGAACCGCCTGGTCGTGGTGTGCCTGCTGGACGACGCCAGCGTCGGCTCCGCTCTCGACGGCGTAGACCTGACCGGCAAGGACCTCGTCAACCTCACCACCGGAACCCCTGCCGAGGCCCGCCGGCGCGCCGCCTGGTCCGAGGCGCGCGGCGCCCGGTTCGTGGACGGCGGGATCATGGGCACCCCGGTGATGATCGGCGCGCCCGAGGCCGGCGGCTACGTCTTCTACAGCGGCTCCCGGGCCCTGTTCGACACCCACCGGGCCGTCCTGGAGGTACCGGCCGTCGGCCGCTTCGTCGGCGAGGACCCCGGTCACGCCGCCCTGCACGACGTGGCGCTGCTGAGCGCGATGTACGGCCTGTTCGCCGGCATCAGCCACGCCTTCGCGCTGGTCGAGGGCGAGGAGGGCATCGCCCCGAAGGACCTGGCGCCCCTGCTGTCCGAATGGCTGGGCGCGATGGGCTTCTTCGTGGGCAACGCGGCCGAGCGGCTGACATCGCGGGACTTCACCACCGGGGTGGTGTCGAACCTGGCCATGCAGGTCGCGGGCAGCGGGACGCTGCTGCGCACCGCCGAGGAGCAGGGCGTCAGCGCGGAGCTGATCGCCCCGTACTTCGCACTGATGCGGCGCCGGCTGGCCGCCGACGAGGCCGCGCACGCCGCAGAGGACACGGCGGGCGCGATCACGTTGCTGAAGCGGGCGGGCTAAGCCGCCGACCCCGCCGCTCACGGCTGCGGGGCTCCGTAGCCGCCGGCGGGGTACTGCGGCGGGTACGGGCTCTGCTGCGGCTGGGCGTACGGGCCCGGCTGCGGCTGCGCGTACGGCTGCTGGGCGTACGGGTTCGGCTGCTGCGGCGGGTACGGGCTCTGCTGCTGCGGGTACCCGGCCTGGTACGGCCCGGCCGCCTGGCCCTGCTGCTGCGGCGGCACGTACGGACCCGGCCGGTCCGCGTACGGCGCCCCGGTGTCCTCGCCCGCGCCCGCTCCCTCGTCCTCGCCCCGCAGGTCCCGCACCATCAGCGTGGCCCCGGCCACCGCGCCCGGCATCAGGAACACCGCCACCAGCGGCAGCAGGAACACCAGCACCAGCGGCACACCGAAGCCGAGGGCCATCGCCCGCCGCCCGCGCAGCAGCGCCAGCCGGTCCTTGAACTCCACCTCGCGCCGCTGGAGCGCGACGGCGGTGAGCTCCTCGGTGAGGAAGAACCCGGACACGCAGAACCCGATCGCCGGGACCACGGTCTGCCCGATCACGGGGATGAAGCCGAGCGCGAAGAGCAGGATCCCGTACAGCAGCACCCGGACGAGCACCTTCACGCTGTCCCGGGCGGAGATCCACAGCTCCGTCATCAGCGGCAGCCCGGACTCGGGGGCGTCGCCGCCGACGCTGCGGTCGACCTGCTCGGAGAGGGACTCGTAGAACGGCTGGCCGATGAGCAGGGTCACGGCGGTGAAGGTGATCACCGCGACGAACAGGCCGAGGGCGAAGACCAGGGCGGTCAGGAAGCCCCGGAACAGCCCGAGCCAGGGCGAGCCCCAGCCGTCGGCGAACGGCGTCGCCCAGGCCGTGAGGTCGTCGGCGCCGTAGCCGAGGCCGACGAGGGCGCCGGCGTACAGCACCAGCGACACCAGGCCGGGCAGCAGGCCGAAGCCCAGCCACCGGCCGTTACGGAACACCCATCTCTGTCCGGCCCACAGGTAGCCGAATCCCCCCGCAAGATCACGCATGGGGTCCAGCTTACGGCGAAGGCCGCCCTCCGTTTCGGGGGGCGGCCTTCGCCGGGTGCGAGCCGGATCAGACGGCGAGCTCAACCGTGATGTTGCCGCGGGTGGCCTTGGAGTACGGGCAGACCTCGTGGGCCTTCTCGATGAGCTCCTTGGCCTTGGCCTCGTCGACGTTCGGGATCACGGCGGAGATCTTGACGATCAGGCCGAAGCCGTCGTCGTTCTTTCCGATGCCGACCTCGGCGGTGACGGTCGAGCCGGAGATGTCGGCGTTCTCGTTGCGGGCGACGACGCCGAGGGCGCCCTGGAAGCAGGCGCTGTAGCCGGCGGCGAAGAGCTGCTCCGGGTTGGTGCCGGCGCCGTTGCCGCCCAGCTCCTTCGGCGGGTTGACCACGACGTCGAGCTGGCCGTCGTTGGTCGCGACGCGGCCGTCACGGCCGTTCTCGGCGGTGGCGACGGCGGTGTAGAGGACGTCGGACTGCTGGATGGACATGTAAGGGGATCCTCCTGGTCATCGCCGCGACTCGCGCCCACGATCGCGACGGTTGTGCAGTGAGCCTAACCGGTGAAAGAAACGATCATCTTTCCGGTGTTGTCACCGCGCAGCATTCCGAGGAACGCGTCCGCCGCGTTCTCGACGCCCTCGACGACCGTCTCGTCGGCCACGAGCTCCCCGGAGCGCAGCCAGCCGGCCACGTCCTGGACGAACTGCTGCTGCAGTCCGGCGTGGTCGCTGACGAGGATGCCCTGCAGGCGCAGGCGCTTGCCGATGACCGCGACGAGGTTGCGCGGGCCGGGCGTCGGCTCGGTGTCGTTGTACTGGGCGATCGCCCCGCACAGGGTGGCCCGGCCGTGCACCTTGAGGGAGTTGATGGCGGCTTCGAGGTGGTCGCCGCCGACGTTGTCGAAGTAGACGTCGATGCCCTCGGGGGCGGCGTCCTTCAGCTGCTCGCCGACGGGGCCGTTCTTGTAGTTGAAGGCGGCGTCGAAGCCGTACTTCTCTGTGAGGAGCGTCACCTTCTCGTCGGAGCCGGCGGAGCCGATCACGCGGGCCGCGCCCTTGATCTTCGCGAACTGGCCGACCAGGCTGCCGACCGCGCCGGCCGCGCCGGAGACGAACACCGAGTCGCCCTCCTTGAAGGAGGCCACCTCGAAGAGGCCGGCGTAGGCGGTCAGGCCCGGCATGCCGAGGACGCCCAGGTAGGCGGAGAGCGGGGCGAGCGAGGCGTCGACCTTGGTGGCGTGCTGCGCGTCGAGGTCGGCGTACTCGCGCCAGCCCAGGCCGTGCAGGACGTGGTCGCCGACCTCGAAGCCCTCGGCGGCGGAGGCGACGACCTCGCCGACCGCGCCGCCGTCCATGGGCTTGTCCAGCTGGAACGGCGGGATGTAGGACTTCACGTCGTTCATGCGGCCGCGCATGTACGGGTCCACGGACATGTGGAGGTTGCGGACGAGGATCCGGCCGGGGGCCGGAGCGGCGACCTCGACCTCGCGCAGGGCGAAGTCCTCGGCGACGGGCCAGCCCTGGGGGCGGCGGATGAGGTGCCACTCGCGGCTGACGGCAGGGATCTCGGACATGGTGCACTCCCGGTCGGAAAAATGCTTCAGAACGTGAAACAACCATGCGCCTGGATATTTCATGTTGTCAAGCAAATGGGTAGGCTGGACCCATGCCCAGTCACCCCAGTCGCCGTGTGGACCCCCTGACCGTCGAGGTCGTCGAGCTCATCGGTACCGTCGTGGCCCGCTACCACGAGGAGTACGAGCACGCGGCCGCCAGTCACCAGCTGACCGGCGCCCAGGCCCGCGTGCTGAACCTGCTCTCCCTGGAGCCGATGGCGATGCGCCGCATCGCGCAGAAGCTGAAGTGCGAGCCGTCCAACATCACCGGCATCGTGGACCGCCTGGAGACCCGCGGCCTGGTCGAGCGCCGACCCGACCCGGCCGACCGCCGCGTGAAGCTGGCCGCCCCGACCGAGGAGGGCCTGCAGACCGCGGACCGGCTGCGCGAGTCGCTGGACTTCGCGCGCGAGCCGCTGGCCGGGCTGTCCGCGGAGGAGCGGGCGGTCCTGCGGGACCTGCTCAAGCGGATGCTGGGCTGACCGACCCGCTCAGCAGAAGATCCACAGCACGCAGGACTTCGGCGGCTTCGTCGGCGTCGGACTCGGCTGCGGCGGCGGCACAGGCTGCGGCTGCGCCGTGCCCGAGGCGCTCGGCGAGGGCTGCCCCGACTGTCCCGGCTTTACGGACGGCCCCTTCCCGGTGCCCGGCTGCGCTCCGGAGTCCCCGGAGGCGGAGGCCGACACCCCGGGACCCGGCTGCGCCGCGCCCGAGGCGGAATCCCCGGGCTGCCCCGGCTGCGCAGCACCCGCGGAGGCCTTCGCCCCGCCGGAGGCCTTGACCGGCTTCAGCGAGGCCGGAGCGGCAGGCCCGCCGGTACGGCTCGGCAGCGGGGCCGGCTCCTCGGGACCGTTCCCGTCGGTCAGCATCACCTTGGCGGCGCGGTCGGAGCGCTCCCCCTCGGCCAGCATGCGGGCCAGCACCACCGAGCCGCCGACCGCGAGCGCGAGCCCGAGCCCGACGCTGAGCAGCATCCGCCGACGCCGGCGCGTCTCGGCCCGGCGGCGGGCCCCGGCGCGGCGCTCGTACGGCCCGGCCAGCTCGACGAGGGAGTCCGTGAACGGGTCGGCCGCCTCCGGCTCGGGCCCGGCGGCGGCCCCGCGGGGCGCGTGGGGCTCATACGGCGCATGGGACTCGTAGGGCGCGTGGGACTCGTGCGGCGCATGGGACTCGTACGGCGCGTGAGCCGCGGGCGACCCCGCGGCCCCATACGACCCGTTGCCCCCGTACGCAGCGCTGTCCGCGTACGACCCGGCGGCCCCGTACGGCGCAGCCCCCTCGTACGGCGCGGCGGTCGCGGCGGGGCCCGGCGGCGCGACGGGAGGCAGGTACTCGGCCGGGGTTCCGCACCCGGCGCACGCCAGAGCGCCGTTGAGGTGCCTCCGGCAGGCGTGGCAGTAGTCCATGGCGCCCTGACGCTACGCCGTTCGAAGCAACATCCGTATCGCGAGTTCGTAAAGGTCCTGTGTGGAATCGTTGAGTCCATGACCACCACACCGCCGTCCGGACCCTTCGGCCGCACCGCGTTCCAACTGGTGCTGCTGCGTCGCATGGCGGACTTCCGGCCGGAGCTGGCCGAGGACGCCCGGCGGCGGCTCGGCGCCTCGCTCGCCGACCAGCGGGAGGCCAACAAGCGCTGGCAGGCGATGGTCCGCTCGCCCCGCTCGCGCGGGGCCCTGGCCCGCTACCGCTCGGTGCTGGGCCCCCCGGAGTCCACGGCTCCGCGGACCATCGGCGACCTGCGGTGCGAGGCCCTGCTGTGGGCGCTGCCGCTCTGGCCGGACCTGCGCTTCGAGGTGCTGGCCGCGCCCGACGGCGCGGTGTGGAACGAGTGGCTGGTCCGCGCCCCCGGCGCGCCGGGACCCGTACTCGGCGCCCCGCAGGACCTGCGGCCCTGGTCGGCGACGGTGGACGAGGTGGCGCGGGCCTTCGCCCCGGTGCGGCCGATGGAGGGCACCGCACCGACCCGCTGGCGGCTGGCGTTCACCGCGCAGGGGCGGCCGTGCGTGGCGGAGTTCACGTACGGCCTGCTCCAGCGCGTGACGGTGGACGGCGCCGAGCTCGCGCCGGGCACCGCTCCCTGAACCGAGGCCGGGCCCGTCCTCCGACTAGCTCGCGAGGAAGGCCCGCACCCCCGCCGCGGTGGCGCCGTCGCCCAGCAGGTCGTTGTGGTTCAGGCAGCCGACCGGGGTGTTGGCGGCCCCGGCCAGTGCGACGCTGCTGTCGGGGTTGACCACCTCGTCGCAGTTCGACCAGAACGCCGCGTACTTCACCGCGCCCGGGGTCTCGTCCCCGGTGTTCAGGTTCTTCACCACGTACGAGCCGGGGGTCATGTCACGGCATGCCTGATCCCACAGGGCGCACGCCCAGGCGGTCGAGGTGCCGTGGTTGGGGCCGGCCAGCGAGACCCAGTGGCCCACGCTCGCGCTGCCGCCGCCGTACTTCACGTACCAGCGGCTGACGAGCGATCCGAAGGAGTGCGCGACGATGTCGACCTCGGCGGCGCCGGTCTGCCGGCGGACCTGTTCCACGTACGCGCCGAGCTGTCCGGCCAGGACCTCGTTGACCGACCGGTGGGTGTCGTAACCCCAGGAGAAGAGCTCCGAGTCCGCGTACCCGGCCGCTCGCAGCTGCGCGCGCAGGGAACCCCATACCCCCGGGTCGGCGTTGTAGCCGTGGACGAGGACGACGGGCCGGTGCGCGGGCGCGGCCGGCCCGAAAGCCGGTGCCGGGACTTTGGCGTCTGACGGGACTGCGGCCTGCGCCGGCGGGAGTGCGGCCTGCGCCGGAGCGGGCGCCCGGAGGCCCAGGAGCGCCAGGCAGAGCGTCAGGCACGCCGTCAGGAGCGCGGCCGTTCTCCGGCGGGGCGTCAGCATCGATGTCCCCTTACCTTGTTACGCGCGAGTAGCGCGGGCGATGCGCGCATCGTCGTGCCTGTCGGTACAGAAATCCACCCCCGTGCAGCACCCCACGCCCCCTGCGGCACACCCCGGCCGGAGCAGTTCAACGGGCGCTATGCCCCATTCGCCCGAGAAGATATGGAGTGCAAACCGGCAGCCGCCGGTCTTCTTGCGTCAGCGCTCTCGGGAGGATCTGCCGTGACCGTCAGTCTTGAGCAGTTGCGCCGTTGCCACGTCGCCGTCGACCTCGGGGCCGCCAGGACCCGCGTGTACGTCAAGGGCGCCGGCCTCGTCGTGGACGAACCCAGTGTCGCCGCCGTCAACACCCGCACCGGCGCGCTCATCGCCGTGGGCACCTTCGCCGAGCGGATGACCGGCCGCACGCCCGACTACATCCGCGTGGTCCGCCCCGTCTCCGGCGGCACCGTCGTCGACATCGACATGGCCCAGCGGATGCTGCGTCACCTCCTGGGCGAGAAGCTGCGGCGCGCCCTGCGCCGCAAGCCCCGGCTGCGGGCGGCCGCCTGCACCCCGTACGACGCCGACCCGCTCGCCCAGCGCGCCGCCGTGGAGACGCTGGTCGGGCTCGGCGCCCGGCACGTCGAACTCGTCGACACCCTGATCGCGGCGGCCGTCGGCTGCGGCCTGCCCGTGGAGCAGCCGACCGCGACGATGATCATGGTCTGCGGGGCCGCGGCCACCCAGGTCGCCGTCCTCTCCCTCGGCTCGATCGTCACCGCCGAGCGGATCCCCGTCGGCGGCGAGGCCATCGACCACGCCGTCGTCCAGCACCTGCGCCACGCCCACGAGCTGATGCTGCCCAGCCAGGCCGTCCGGCCGCTCCAGCTGGCCCTGCACGGCAACGGCATCACCGCCGAGGGCCCCGCCTCCACCCTCATCCACGGCCGCGACGTGTCCACCGGGCTCGCCCGCTCCGTCCACGTCGACACCGCGGCCGTCCGGGACGCCATCCACACCCCGCTGACCGCCGTACTCGACGGCATCGGCAAGGTGCTGCGGGACTGCCCGCCGGACCTGGTCGCCGACCTGACGGACCGGGGAATCATGATGGTGGGAGGCAGCGCCCTGCTGCCCGGCCTGGACCAGATGCTGCGCGACGCCACCGGCATGCCCGTCGCCATCGCGGAGAGGCCGGACGTGTGCGCCGTGCTCGGGCTCGGCAAGATGCTCGAAGGGAAGATCGCCCCGATGGTCCTCAACCCGTTGTCCGAATGACCCCCGACCAGGGGGCCGGCCTCCCCGTCCTGCTGGAGGCGGTCCTCGGCGTCGGCTCGGAGCCGGAGCTGCGCACCACTCTCCAGCACCTCGTGGACTCGGCCGCCGACATCTGCGGCGCCCGGTACGCGGCGCTCGGGGTCGTCGACCCCGAGCGCATCCGGCTGACCGGGCTGTACACGGCCGGGATGAGCGAGGCGGAGCGCGCCGCGATCCTCGGCCTGCCCGACGGCCGGAGCGGGCTGATCGGCACCCTCATCAGCGACCCGCGCCCGCTGATGCCGGACGACCTGGCGAAGGACCCGCGCGCGCCCGGCTTCCCGCCCGGCCACCCGCCCGTGCACAGCTTCCTCGGCGTCCCGATCCGGGTCCACACGGAGGTCTTCGGCTACCTCTACCTCACCGAGAAGCGGGTCGGCGGCCCGTTCCTGCCCGAGGACCTGGCCCTCGTGCGGGTCCTCGCCTCGCAGGCGGGCATAGCCATCGGCAACGCCCGCCTGTACGAGACCGCCCGCCGCCGGGAGCGCTGGATCGAGGGCGCGGCCGCCGTCACCACCGCCCTGCTGGCCGGACGGCCGGCCGCCGACGCGCTGATGTGCGTGGCCGAGCGGGCCCGGCTGCTCGCCGACGCGGCCGCCGGGGTGATCCTCCAGCCGACCCCGGAAGGCGGCATGGAGATCGTGGCCGCCTCCACGCACGGCGACCCCGGCGACCTCGTCGGCACCACCATCGCGCCCGGTTCGGCGGTCCTGGAGCAACTGCTCGGCGGCGAGCCTGTGTTCATCGAGGACTCGTCGACGGACCCGCGGATGACGACGCCCGTGCGCGAGCGCTTCGGCCCGAGCATGATGCTGCCCCTCCAGAGCGGCGGGCAGCTCATCGGCACCCTCGCCCTGCCGCGGGCACGCGGCGGCCGGCCGTACGACGCCGTGGACCGGCTGCTGGCCTCGCAGTTCGCCTCCCAGGCCGCGCTGGCCCTGGTCCTGGCCGATGCGCAGCACGACCGGGAGCAGCTCGCCGTCTACGAGGACCGCGACCGGATCGCGCGGGACCTGCACGACCTGGTGGTCCAGCGGCTGTTCGCGACGGAGATGATGCTGGAGAGCACCAAGAAGCGGTCGGCGGCCGCCGCGTCCGGGGACACCGTCGGCGAGGAACTCGCCCGCGCCGTGGACGAGCTGGACTCCACCATCCAGGAGGTCCGCACCGCCATCTTCGCCCTCCAGCAGCCGCCGACCGACGCGCCGGCGACCTTCCGCGGGCGGGTGCTGCGCGAGACCCGCGGCGCCGCGGTCCTGCTCGGCTTCGCCCCGTCGGTGCACTTCGCGGGCGCGGTCGACGCCCTGATCCCCGACCCGGTGGCCAAGGACCTGCTCGCGGCCCTGCGCGGCGCCCTGGCCGCGGCCCACCGGCGCGCCGAGGTCACCTCGATCGAGGTGGAGGTGGACGCCGCCCCGGACCGGGTCCGCCTGACGGTCACGGACGACGGCCGCACGCGCAGGGGAACCCGCGGGACGACGCTGACCTGGGACGCGGCGCTCTAGGGCCGGCCTCAGGCGAGGCCGCCGCCGGGCGGGCGGCCGGCGGCCCGCAGTGCGATCCGGGTGCTGGACTGGGCCACGCCCGCCTCCCGCTTGAGGCGGCGCAGCAGGGTGTCGAGCGCGGCCGGGTCGGCGGCCCTGGCCCGTACCAGGTAGTCGTACTCCCCCGTCACGTGGACCATCTCGGTGATCCCCGGCAGGGCGGCCGCCTTCTGCTCGAACTCCTCGTTGGTGGTGTCCTGGCGCAGGGTCAGGTCGATGAAGACGACGAGCCCGCCGCGGGTGTCGGCGGCCGGATCGACGACGACGGTGAACCCCCGGATGACCCCCTCGCGCCGCATCCGCCGGACCCGGTCGGCGGCGGCGTTGGCACTCAGCCCGACGCGGACGCCGAGGTCCCGGTACGAGATCCGCGCATCCCGCTGCAGGATGCCGAGGATTTCCCTGTCGAGGCGGTCCATGCCGCGATTCTCGCAGCCACGGCCCATATCCGCTGCCGCGCCCGCCGCGGGGCACCGCACGCTGCCGTCCATGACGGAACTACTGACTCCCGCCCTGGCGGGCACGGCCGCGGGGCTGGGCGTGGCGATGCCGATGGGTGCCATGAGCGTGCTGCTGCTCCAGGAGGCGATGCGCGACCGCCGCACCGCCGTCGCCGCGGCGGCCGGGGTCGCGGCGGTCGACCTCGGCTACGCGGCCCTGGCCACGGCGCTGGGCCCCTGGGTCGCCTCCCACGTGGGCCCGGTCGAAGCCTGGATCCGCCTGCTCGCAGCGGTGGCCCTCCTCGCGATCGCGGCCCGCGGCCTGTGCGGCGCGGCCCGCGCGACCGCCCCCGCCCCGCCGGCCGGCCCCGGGGCCGTGGCCGCCGCCCTCCCGTCGGCCACGGCGGGGAGCCGGCCCGGCCTCGCCCGGCGGCGCGGCGGGGTGGGCCGGGCGTTCGGGCGGTACGTCGGGCTCACCGCCGTGAACCCCACCACCGCCCTCTACTTCGCCGCCCTCACCACCGCCCAGGCCGCCGCCCTCGACACCGCCGCGGCCGCCGGCGCCTTCGTCACGGGGGTCGCCGTCGCCTCGCTCCTGTGGCAGCAGGCCCTCGTCGCGCTCGGCGCCCTCGCCGGGCGCAGGATCCCGCCCGCGGTCCGGACGTGGACCTTCCGCCTCGGCTACGGGCTCGTCGCGGTCTACGCCGTGAAGATCGCCTTCCCCCTGCCGTAGACCTGCCCGCCCCTACCTGCCCCGGCAAGATCCAAAACTGGCGCGTTCACCCCCTAGGGTGAGCCCGTGACGACGACCCGCCTCTCGGCCCGCGCGGCCATCGCCTCCGTGACCGACCCCGGCAGCTTCGCCGAACTGCCCGCCCCCCGGCGGGACTCGGCCCCCGACGGGCCCCTCGGCTGGACCGGCTACGACGACTCCCGTGCCCGCGCCGCGGACCGGACCGGCGAGCAGGAGTCCGTGGTCGTCGGCACCGCCCTGATCGGCGGCCACCGAACGGCCGTCATCTCCTTCGAGTTCGGCTTCCTCGGCGGCTCCCTCGGCGAACGCACCGGAGACCGGCTCGAAGCCGCGTACACCCACGCTCGCGAGCACCGCCTCCCCCTGGTCTCCCTGATCGCCACCGGCGGCTCCCGCATGCAGGAGGGCATGCTCGCCCTGACCCAGCTCCAGCGCGTGGCCCGCCAGTGCGTCCTGACCCGGGCGGCCGGACTCCCCCAGATCGCCGTGCTCCGCGACCCCACCACCGGCGGCGGCTGGGCCACCCTCGGCGCCGGGGCCGACGTCGTCCTCGCGCTCCCGGGCGCGCAGGTCGGCTTCGCCGGCTCCCGGGTGCGGCCCGCGGACGCGGACCCGGCGGCGTACACCGCGGAGGGGCAGTTCGCCGCCGGGCACGTCGACGCGGTCGTGCCGCCCGCCGAGCTGCCGGGCGTCCTGGCCGACTGGCTGCGCGTGCTGGCCGCGCCCCGCTCCGCCGAGCCGGTCGAACCGCCGGCCGCGCTCGCCGACGCCGCGCCCCCGGCCGGCGGCTGGGACGCCGTACGGCAGGCCCGGCACCCCGACCGGCCGCACGCCGAGGCCTACCTCGACGCGTACTTCTCGCTGCGGCTGCCGCTGTCCGGCGACCGGGCGGGCGGCACGGACCCCGGCATGCTGTGCGGGTTCGGGCTGCGCGAGGGCCGGGCCGTCGCGTACGCCGCCCAGTGCGGCACGGCGACCCGCCCGGCCGGATACCGCACGGCCGCCCGCGTGATCCGCCTCGCGGACCGCCTCGGGATCCCCGTGCTGACCCTGGTGGACACCCCCGGCGCGGCCAACGACGCCGCGGCCGAGCACGCGGGGGCCGGCGCGGCCATCGCCGACACGTTCGCCGCGGTCGCCGCGGCCGCCGTGCCGGTGACCGCGCTCCTGATCGGCGAGGGCGGCTCCGGCGGGGCCCTGGCCCTGGCCGCGCCCGGCAACACCTGGGTCACACCGGACAGCTACTTCTCCGTCATCGCCCCCGAGCTGGCCGCGGCCATCCTCAAGCGCCCCCCGTCCGAAGCCCCGGCCACGGCCGACCAACTCCGCATCCGCCCCCAGGACCTGGTCACCCTGGGCGTGGCCCGCGGCATCGTCACCCCCCGGCCCCCGGCGTAGGCCGGCGCACATCCAGCCCCGCCGGCGTTCGAGGCGCGGGGTCCGGGGCGGGGCCCCGGTGGCCCCGGCTCCGCCGGGCATTCCCCGCTCAACCGCCGGAGAAGCCGTCTCGGCCGGCGCGGGCGAAGGCGCCGGGGCCGGTGCCCACGTACCGCCGGAAGTGCCGGGTCAGGTGGGCCTGGTCGTAGAACCCGGCGGCGACGGCGACCTCTGCGGGGCCCGCCCCGGCGAGCAGCAGCCGCCGGGCCAGCCCCACCCGCAGCCCCGTCAGGTACGCGTGCGGCGGCAGCCCGAAGGCATGCCGGAAGCTGCGGATCAGGTGCGTCGGGTGGACTCCGCCCAGCGCGGCCGAGGCCTCGGCCAGCGTGATCCCCTCCACCACGCGGGCATCGAGCAGCTCGCGCAGCCGAACCGCGGTCCCTCGCCCCCGCGCCGGGACGGCCGACTCCGGCGACGGTCGCCCCGCCAGCCACCCCCGCAACCGCTCCCCCACGAACGCCAGCCGGGATTCCGCCTCGAACCGCTCGGCCGGCGCGTCCCGCCCGCCCAGCGCCAGGTGCAGCCCGTGCACCCGCTCCCGCAGCGCCCCGTCGAGCAGCAGGGGCGCATCCACGGCCGCCCCGGTCAACCGCTCCGGCAGCACGGTCGTGTCGAGGTAGAGCACGCGCTTGCGGAAGCCCGCCTCGGTGACGGTCCGCCCGTCGTGCGCGACCCCGGGCGGCAGCAGGACCACCGCGTCCGAGACCCCGACGCCGTGCCGCTCGCGGTCCAGCGCGAAGTCGACGCGCCCGCCGTCGAGGACCATCAGCGCCCACGTGTCGTGGACATGGGCCGGGTAGGCATGGTCGGTGAACCGGGCGTGGAACACCTCGGCGATGCCGGGAACCTGCGGCTGCCAGGCGGACACGGTGCTGCGCGGACGTATCGCGGCCATGTCAGGAACGTACAAGACCGGCCCGCCCTGGCTCCGGCAGCCTCGTCCCATGACGACCACGAATGCACCGCAGCCGGTGGACATCTCCCTGATCCTGTCCGGGTTCGACGAACCGTGGGCCCCGCGCCGCATCGCCCGCGTCAACGGCTACGAGGTCAGGGCCGCCAAGCTCCGCGGCGCCTTCGTGTGGCACGCCCACGAGGACACCGACGAGCTGTTCCTCGTGATCAGCGGCACACTCCGGATCCGTCTCCGCGACGGAGCCGGCGGCGGCGACAACGGCGACCGCGAGGTCGTCCTCGGCCCGGGCCAGCTGTACGTCGTGCCGCGCGGCGTGGAGCACTGCCCCGTCGCGGACGAGGAGGTGTCGGTCCTGCTGTTCGAACCCACCGGCACGGTCAACACCGGCACCGCGGGCGGCGACCGCACCCGCGAACCCGTGGACGTCCTGCCGGCCGGCGCCCCGCGCCCCGGCTACGCCTGTGGCGAGCGGGCGTCGTAGCGGGCGAAGCCGGGCCAGCGCAGGGCGAGCAGGCCCAGCACCAGCACGCACGCGAGGCCGCCGCCGGTGATCGCCACGGCCGGGGAGGCGAGGTCCGCGGCGGTCCCGGCGAGGAAGTCGCCGAGCCGGGGCCCGCCGGCGACGACCACGATGAAGACGCCCTGCAGGCGCCCGCGCATCTCGTCCGGCGTGGCGGACTGCATCATCGTGGAGCGGAAGACCATCGAGATGGTGTCCGACCAGCCGGCCAGCGCCAGGAAGAACAACCCGAGCCACAGGTTCCGGGTGAGGCCGAACACGGCGATGGCCAGGCCCCACGCGCCGACGGCCAGCAGGATCGCCAGGCCGTGCCGCTGGATCCGGCCCTGCCAGCCGGAGAAGAGGCCACCCAGCAGCGCCCCGACGGCGGGCGCGGCGACCAGCAGGCCGACGGTGCGGGCGTCGCCCCCGTACCAGAGCACGGCGATGGCCGGGAACAGCGCCTTCGGCTGGGCCAGCACCATGGCGGCCAGGTCGGAGAAGAAGGTCATCCGGATGTTGGGGCGGGTCCCGAGGAAGCGCAGGCCGTCGAGGACGGAGGCCCGCCCCCGCTTGCCGGCCTCCCGGTCGGGCAGCATCGCCGGCAGCCGCCACATCGCGTAGAGAGAGGCGCAGAAGGTGACGGCGTCGATCAGGTACGCGGCCTGGTAGCCGGCCCAGCCGACGACCAGCCCGCCGAGCATGGGGCCGATCATCGTGCCGGAGGTCATCGTGACCGAGTTCAGGGCGTTGGCGGCGGGCAGCTGTTCGGCGGGCAGCAGCCGGGGGATCATGGCGGAGCGGGCCGGCCCGGCGAGGGCACCGCAGACGGCCTGGAGCGCGACGATCGTGTACAGGAGCCAGACCCGGTGGTATCCGAGCAGCGCGGCCGCGGCCAGCACGACCGACAGGGCGGTGAGGCCGGCCGAGCTGTACAGGCCGAGCTTGCGCCGGTCGACGGTGTCGGCGATGGCCCCGCCGTAGAGCCCGAAGGCGACGAGCGGGACGAGGGTGAACAGCCCGACGAGTCCGACGGCGAAGCTGGAGCGGGTGATGTCGTAGACCTGGAGCGAGATCGCGAGCGCGGTCATCGCCTGGCCGACCCAGGAGATCGTTCCGCCGACCCACAGCCGCCGGTAGTCGGCGGAGCTGCGCAGCGGGGTGAGGTCGGCGAGTATCCGCGTCGGGCGCCGGGTCGGCGTGCTCGTTCCAGTCACAGCGGATGATAACCGGCGGCCCGGCGGCGGCTTGAGTACCGTTCACGCCGTTCACGCACCCGCAACAGTCGCCCCACCGGGACCCGGGGTACCGGACCGGCCGGATCCTTGCCGTGAACGCGCCACTGGCCACCGACATTTGACTGAATCGACGTGCGCTCGCCGCCCGCTGCTCGGCTCATGATGAAAAGACTCGTATGTCCAGGGAGGCGTAGTGATCGAACCTGGCAACAGCACCACGAGCACCGGCAACGCGGACAACGACGTCCCCTCTGTCACCACCGTTCCCGTCCCCCGCACGGCTCCGCTGACGGTCGGGGTCGAGGAGGAGTTCCTCCTCGTCGACGCCCGCACCTTCCGGGTGGTCCCGGCCGCCCCGCTCGTCCTCGAGACCGCCGCAGGCCTGCCCGCCGAAGTGCATGCCGAGGGCACCCGCTACCAGGTGGAGATCTCCACCCCGGTCGCCGACTCGGCGCCGAAACTGCGCGAGGAGCTGGCCGCGCTGCGGCGCACCCTGTCCCGGGCGGCCCGCGCGCACGGCTGCCGGCTGCTGGCCGCCCCCTCGCCGGTCGTGGCCGTGGACGGGCCGCTGCACCTGACCGACGACGAGCCGCGCCAGCGCGAGCAGCACCGCCGCTTCGGCGCGCTCACCGACACGCTCGTCTCGTGCGGCCGCCACATCCACGTCGGCACCTTCGACGTGGACACGGCCGTGGCCGTGTCCAACAGGGTCAGACCCTGGCTGCCCACCCTGATCGCCCTGGCCGCGAATTCGCCGTTCTGGGGCGGCCGTGACACGGGGCACGCCAGCTGGCGGTCGATGGCCTGGTCGGGCTGGCCGTCGGCGGGGCTGCCCCCGCACTTCACGTCCACCGCCCACTTCCGGCTCACCGTGCAGACGCTGCTGCGCTCGGGGGCCGCCCTGGACACCAAGATGGTCTACTGGGACCTCCGCCCGTCCGGACACTGGCCGACGCTCGAGATCCGGGCGCCCGACATGTCCCCGGACATCGACACGGCCATCCTCCAGGCCGAGCTGGTCCGCGCACTGGTGGCCACCGCCCTGCGGGACATCGCCGAGCACCGGGCGGAGCCCGCGGTACGGGACGACGTACTGCGCCTGGCGCGCTGGCGGGCGGCCCACGACGGCCTGGAGGGCTTCGGCCTCGACCCGTACACCGGAGCGGAACTCCCGGCGGCGGACCTCGCCGAGGCCCTGCTGGACCGGGTCGCCCCGCAACTGGCGGCCTCCGGCGAGCTGGACCACGCGGCGAAAACCATGGGCGGCCTGCTGCGCGACGGCTCGGGCGCCCACCGCCAGCGCAGGGCCTTCGCCCGCCGGGAGAACCTGACGGACGTCCTGCACCACCTGGCAGACGAAACGGAGAACTTCTAGCACCCGATACACCGAAGCCGCAGGCGGGAACGTCTCTTCGCCTGCGGCTGTCCCGGGCTCGACGCCGACCGCCGCAGGGGCGACGACGCGCCGCCGAATCGCACCGTCAGCCGATGACCACGCGGAAGCTGCTCCCGTTGCGCGCGCCGAGCCGTGCGGTCACTCGGAGTTCAGACATCGAACCGTCCACCGTGAACTCCTCGTGCCCCACGCCCAGCCGGGCCGTTCGTTGTCCGCGATAGCGGAAGTACACCGCCAAGCGGTGCGCCCCGGCCTCGACGGCGACCTCCGTCGTTCCCCACGCCGCTTCCCGCTCGATGCCGTCGATCTCCACCAGCGGCCTGGTGAAAGCGCGGTGGAACGGCAGCGCGACCAGGGAAGGCCGGATGTCGACAATCAGTTTCGTCATCAGTGGATCCTTGGATCGATCAGGAGGAACCGAGTACCGATTCCGGACGGAATCCACGTGCGGCGCCGACCAGGGCGCACACCGTGATCAGGGCGGTGATGCCGCCTGCGCTGATCAACAGCCTGATCGGTCCGAGTTCGGTCAGGCCGAGCGCCAGCGCCAGCAGGGCTCCGAAGCCGGGCGCCATGGCGACCATGCTGACGAGGGCACCGCCATTGCCCGCAAGGCCTGCCTGCCCCGGTTGGGCCAGGCGCGGGAAGAGCAGGCTGAGCATGAGGGCGAGGGCGGCACCTGCCCAGGCCGCCAGCAGGGGCAGGCCAAGGGCCAATGCCAGGTATCCACCGTCCGGCGAAAGGCTGTCGTGGTGGAGCCAGTCGGAGATGGCCAGGGCCAGTGCTCCGAGCGCGGTCATCACCACCACTGGCTGGTGGTGACGACGAGGGCATAACCGAGCAGCCCGCCGGCGATGCTGGCCGCGGTGTACGGAGCCGCCAGCATCGCCTCCAGCGCGCCGACCCCGGCTTCGGCGCCGATGACGTTCCGTACGGCCAGGCCCGCGCCGAGGGTGCGGGTTGCGCACGGGTACCACCTCATGCACCCCCACGCCTTGTCCGACCAGCCCCGCCACCAGGATTTCCGCGGCCTTCTCGGAAGCCACCTCGACGACGACCGGACCTGTTCTCTGCCGCTCCCAACGATGGCCCAGTCTCTCCAAGGCAGCGGGTACGTCACCCGTGCCGCGTATCTGCAGGCGATAGGAGCTGCCCAGCAGGGCTGCCCGAAGCGCCGCCGGCTCGCCGCGACCGACGATCCGGCCGCCGTGCAGGACTGTGACGTCGTCGGCCAGCCGATGCGCCTCGGTCAGGGCATGCGTGGAGGTGACGATGGTGTGGCCCGTGATCGGCCAGCCCCTTCAGATGGTCGGACAGCTGCTCTGCCATGGTCGGATCGAGACCGGACATCGGCTCGTCGAGCAACAGGATCGGGGGGCGGCCGAGGAACGCTTTGGCCAGGCCGACTCGCTGGTTCTGGCCGCGGCTCAGGCTGCCGACCCGCTCATCGGCGAGTCCCTCCAGTCCGAGCAGCGCCAGGACATCGGCGATCCGTGCCTCCGAAGGCCCAGATGCCAGGCCCAGTACACGGGCCCAGTAGCGCAAGTTGTCTACCACGCTCAGCCGGTGCGCCAGCGCCGACCGATGGCCGGCGAGGCCGATCGCGGATTTCGCATCCGCCTGACGGTGGGGGTTCTTGCCGTTGACCAGGACGGTCCCCTGAGTCGGGGACGATCCCGGAGAGAACCCGGAAGGCCGTCGTTTTGCCGGAACCGTTGGGTCCGAGCAGTATGTGAACCCCCGGGTCATATACGAGATTGATATCCCGTAAGACGGCGTTGCTCCGATACCCTGCACAGACATTCTCTGCCGTCAGTGTGGCCATGGGCCCGACCTCGCACCGCAGATGATCAGTCATCCTTCCGTCAGGCCGCGCCGATTTCGCTCGGCGAACGGGTGAACGCGGGCTTTCCCTCATTCGGTTCGCTCGGTTCCTCGGCCCGCGGGGCAACCGACGTGGGCGTGGCGGCGATGACCGCACAGCCGATCATTACCAGGGCGAAGCTCCACAGCCCCATGGTCACAATGATCATCCCATGGAGCAGGACGTCAAATACCAGGGCGACTTTGCGCCATCGGTCCGACCCGAGCAGGCACACCGCGATGATCAGCTCCACGACCAGCGCCCCCCAGGTCATGCCGACCACCACCACAGGGATCTTGGACAGTTCCAGGAACAATCCGTCCAGTGGTTCGCTGATGCCGAACATGTTGTCCCGCAGGAAGTAGTACTCCGCGGTGCCGTTGGCCCAGTCGGATACGCCGAACTTGCTGATGGCGGTGTCGAGGTAGAGGTAGAGGTAGAGGTAGGCGAGCTGTATGCGGATCGCCCAGAAGGCGGCGAGGGCAATCGCGTGCCCGTTCAGACGCCGATTCATTTGGCGAGTCGGCGGTAGCCGATGAGGGCTGCGGCGATGCCGACGAACGCCAGGAAATGCTCGGCCTTGCGTGCGTAGCGACGGTGTAAGCGTCGGCAGCCAGCCAGCCATGACACGGTCCGTTCGACGACCAGCGGTGGCGGCCCAGGCGCTGTGAGGAGTCGATGCCCTTGCGGGCGATGCGATGCCGGATCTTTCGCTTGCTGAGCCATCGCCGCAGGTGGTCGTAGTCGTAGCCCTTGTCCGCGTGGAGCTTGTCCGGGCGTCGGCGTCGTGGCCCGCGGCGGGAGCGTATGGGCGGAATGCCTCGGACGAGCGGCTGCAGGCCGAGGCTGTCATGCATGTGGGCGCCGGAGATGCCCGGCGACAGAGGCAGACCGTTCCGGTCCGTGATCAGGTGGATCTTCGATCCCAGTGTGCCGCGATCGGTCGGATTCGGTCCCGTCAGCGGCCCCCTTTTGCCGCCCGGACGCTGACCGAGTCGATCGCGCACCGCGACCAGTCCAGCTCGCCGCGGGCGCCGAGTTCGTCGAGGACGACGCGGTGGAGCCGGGCCCATACCTGCTGCCGGCTCCACTGGGCGAACCGCCGGTAGACCGTCTGCCAACACGGCCCGAACAGCGGCGGCAACTGCCGCCAGGTGCAGCCCGAGGTTGCCACAAAGACGATCGCCGCCAGCGTCTCGCGGTCGCCTGCCCGCCGGCGGCCGCCGCCTTGCGGGCGTATCACCTCCGTCGGCGGCACCACCCGCCGGAACAGCTCCCACAACTCGTCGGGCACCAGCCGTTCGACCAGATCCGTCATGAACTCTTCAACGACCGCGCGCACCAAAGGAAACGACGTCTTAGCGACGCTTCCAGCAGGTCAGAGCCATACGCCTGACACCCTCAACGCGCCACGGCGGCCGCGACCCCCTCTACGGATATCCCAACCAAAATCGCGTCCACGTGATTTCGAAAAGCAAGGAAGGATAGGGAAAGGTAAGGGCATCTAGGGTCAAGTAGGGGCAGCTCCAGGCTCGGCTAAATGCCGGTCGATATCTCAGAACAGCCCCCAAGGAGACAACGTATGAAGGGCTCGACATATCGTCGTTGCCATTGCAGGGATGCCAAGACAGGGAAACCGTTCGGCAGTAAGTGCCCGAAGCTGAAGCAGCGGCGGCACGGTAGCTACTCGGTGCGGCAGGAGCTGCCGCCGCACGAGGACGACCGGCGGCGGTCGTTTGGTACTCCAGTGCGGTTTCGTGATGTACCCGCCGGCTGCGCGAGTGAGTCGTCGTCGGTAGTGGCTGCGTCGGGCCGTGGCATGGCGGCGCGCGAGGCTGCGGCAGACCCGAGAATGACGGTGGCCGACGTTTCCGATATGCACCCAGGCCGAGTTGCGGTGAATACCGCATTCCGATTGTTCAGTGCGCCGGGGGAATGTAGCGTCGCGATCATGGAATCACTGACCGGAACCACCACCGACCAGGCGCCGGCGAACCCGGCCGCCACCGATGACATGCTGGCCACTCAGCCGGTCGGTTACTGGTGCGGCCTGACCCATACGACCGTCACCCGGCATCTGCGTGACGCCATGGCCAAGATCGACGTCACGCAGCCGCAGTACTGGGTACTCAACCGCGTGAGCGGCGGTCCCACGGCGCCGAACCGCGAGGAAGTGGTCACGCAGCTGACGCACCTTGCCGACGGGCCGCACGAAATCGCCAGGGTCGTCGACCAGTTGCTCCACCGAGAATGGCTCCGGATCGACGACGGGCAGCGCCTGCACCTCACGGATGCCGGGGAGACCGCCAGAGCGCAGCTCCGTGAGCTGGCGACTGAGATACGCGCCGTGGTCCACAAGGGCATCAGCGACGAGGAGTACGTGGCCGCGCTCAAGGTACTGCGCAAGATGGTGGCCAATGTCGAGGGCGACGGGACTCCTGGTAATCCGTCCTGATTTCGCGGTCTTGTAACGGACCCAGCTGGGGACGGGTGCGGCCACCGCGTGATCATCAGGGGTTGTGTGGACTCCTGGGATAGATCGCGAAACCGCACTGGAGTATTAGCCGGGGTGGCTACGAGACGAAGGTCGCGGCGCAGGCCGACCTCGACCGGATACGGGCGCTGCTGGGCGCTGCCGGACGCGGACGACGAGGGGCGGCGGCACATCGCCGAGCTGCTGGAGCTGGTCGCGGACGAGAAGGGGCCGATCCCGGGCCTGGAGGAGACGCGGCGGCGGTTCGTGACCGGGCAGAAGCTCACGTCCCGTCTGACGGTGGGCGACTGGCTGGACATGTGACTAGCGGGCAAGAAGACGCGCAGGACCACGACCAGCGGGTACAGCTCCCACGTTCGCGTGCACCTCAAGCCCCGCATCGGGCAGGTGCGGCTCGACCGGCTGAACGTCGGGCACCTACAGGAGATGTTCGGCGCGATCGCGGACAGAACGAGGTGATCACCACCGAGAACCAGGCCCGGCGCGAGCAGGCGGCTCGGTGTAAGTGGGGAAAGGGGAGTCGGCCGCCAGCGGCGGAGCGGGCGCGGCTGGATGCGGAGAAGGCCAAGCCGGCCGCCATGCCCGCCTATCGGAAGATCACCGGGCCTGCGACCCAGCAGAGCATCCGCAGGACGCTCAGGGCCGCCCTGAACGCCGCGATCGCCCGGCAGCTGCTGACGTTCAACCCGGCCGCGCACGTCGAGCTGGCGTCCGGGAAGCGGCCCAAGGCGCAGCTGTGGACCGAGGAGCGGATGCAGCGGTGCCGCGAGACCGGCGTGAGGCCCAGTCCCGTGATGGTGTGGACGCCGGCTCAGGTCGGCACCTTCCTCGATGCGGCGGAGGGGGACCGGCTGTACGCGTTCTTCCATCTGATCGCGTTCCGCGGGCTCCGGCGTGGTGAGGGCGTCGGGCAGGAGTGGACCGACGTGGACCTGGAGGCGGGGCTGCTGACGCCGGCCAGGGAGATCGTCGTGGACAACTGGGAGGCGTACGAGTCCGCGCCGAAGACCGACGGCAGCGCGGGGACCATCGCCCCCGACAGCGGCACGGTGGAGGTACTGAGGGCCCTCCGCGCACGGCAGAACCGTGAGCGGCTGAGGTTCGGGGCGGCGTGGCGGGATACCGGGAAGGTCTTCACGCAGGAGGACGGGTCCTGGCTGCATCCGGAGACGGTGTCCGAGACCTTCCGGCGGATCCTCGCGACGACTGATCTGCCGCCGATCAGCCTTCGTGATCTACGTCCTGTCGCCGCGACGCTGACACACGCGGGCGGCGGAGACCTTCACACCATCAAGGAGACTCTGCGGCACTCCCCGATCACGCTCACCTCAGACACGTACACGAGCCTGCTGCCGGAGGTCGACAGGGCCGCGGCCGAGGGCGCTGCTCGGATCGTGCCACGGGCACGGCTGGCCGCTGGCTCAGAAACCGCCGCTCACGCATCGCTCACGCACGAGGGGGTAAACGACAAGATGCCCCGACCCGGCAAGACCGGGCGGGGCACCAGGCCGGCAGGTCAGAACGTTTCTGCTGACCAACCTTGCGGTGGGGCGGGTGGGACTCGAACCCACGGCCGACGGATTATGAGTCCGCTGCTCTAACCGGCTGAGCTACCGCCCCTTCTCGGCGTGGCGCGTACACGTGTGCGCGCCGTCTGCCGCAGCATAGCCGCTCATACGATCTCCTGCCTCGGGTGGGCCCGCATGATCGGCTGCGCCTGCTGAAAGAGACCGGTTTTCGGGCTGCCCGGTTCCGGGAGCAGGACAAAAAAAGAAAGAGGACCCGCTCGGGGTCCCCTTCCGTCCGCTCCCCCGACTGGACTCGAACCAGTAACCTGCCGGTTAACAGCCGGCTGCTCTGCCAATTGAGCTACAGGGGATCGCGCTCCCCCGACTGGACTCGAACCAGTAACCTGCCGGTTAACAGCCGGCTGCTCTGCCAATTGAGCTACAGGGGATTGCTGCGTTGCGCCGAACGACCCACCTCCGGCCTTGGCCAGGGGGCGAGCGCCCGTTGCGAGTCATAGATTAGCGCAAGCAGGGGGGTGCTCCGCCAATCGGTATCGATCGCAGGCCGGGCACCACACGACGAAGGGTGACAGGCATGCGGTACAAGGTCACGTTCGTGGTCGGACTGGCCCTCGGGTACGTGCTCGGCACGCGCGCCGGACGCGAGCGGTACGAGAAGCTGAAGAAGTCCGCGCGGGACCTCGCGCAGAACCCGGTCGTGCGCAACGCGGCCGAGACCGCCGGGCAGACCGGCCGGCAGATCGCGGGCAAGGCGTTCACGGCGGTCGGCGACCGGGTCGGGCACGCGGTGCCCGCCTCGCTGTCCGGACGGGTGCGCGCACTGCGCAACCGGTCCGGCTCCGGCGCCGACGACGACTGGGGCACGAGCAACACCTGACGGCCCGGGTCCAGCCCCGGCCGGCCCCGGTTCCCACGGGATCCGCCGCCCCGCGGGCTGCGGGTCCCGGCCCGCCGTGCGGCAGAATTCTCCGCATGGGGATAGTCGCCGGGCTGGACAGCTCTTCCGCCTTCACTCGCATCGTCGTCTGCGACACCGACACGGGTGCCGTACTGCGCCAGGGCTACGCGCCCCATCCCCAGCCGGCGGGTGATCCCGAGAGCTTCCATCCCCACGAGATCGACCCGCAGGCCTGGCTGCTCTCGCTCGGCGAGGCCGCCGGCAACGGACTCCTCGAAGGGGTCCAGGCCATAGGCGTCTCCGCGCAGCAGCACGGGCTGCTCCCGCTGGACGCGCAGGGGGCCCTGGTCCGACCCGCCCTCGTCGGCAACGACAAGCGCGCCCAGGTCGCCGCCGCCGACCTCACCGAGGCGCTCGGCGGCCGGCAGGCCTGGGCCGAGGCCGTCGGGTCCGTCCCGCAGGCCGCGCAGCCGGTGGCCAAGCTCGCCTGGCTCGCCCGCAACGAGCCGGACGCGGCCCGGCGGACCGCGGTGCTCATGTCCCCGCACGACTGGCTGGTCTGGCAGCTGCTGGGGCGGCCCGCCCGGCGGACCACCGACCGCGGCGGCGCCTCCGGGACCGGGTACTGGTCCGCCGCCACCGGCGCCTACCGACCCGACCTGGTCGAGCTGGCTCTCGGGCACATGGCGCTGCTGCCCGAGGTCCTCGCCCCGGCCGAGGCCGCCGGGATGACCCCGGAGGGGCTGCTGATCTCCGCCGGCACCGGCGAGACCATGGCCGCCGCGCTCGGCCTCGGCCTCGGCCCCGGCGACGCGGTGGTGTCGCTGGGCGCCTCCGGCTCGGTGATGGCCGTGCACCACGAGGCCCTGACGGAGCCGGGCGGCCTGATCACCTCCCTCGCCGACGCCGGCGGCATGCACCTGCCGGTGGTGAACACCTCCAACGCCGTACGCACCCTGCGCGGCACCGCCGAGCTGCTCGGCACCGATCTGGAGGGGCTGTCCGACCTCGCGCTGAAGTCGACGCCGGGCGCGCACGGCCTCGTCCTCCTGCCATACCTCGAAGGGGAGCGCACGCCGAACCTGCCGCACACCGCCGGAACGCTGACCGGGCTGCGCCGGGACTCCATGAAGCCGGAGCACCTGGCGCGGGCCGCGTTCGAGGGCATGCTGTGCGGTCTGGCGGACGCGCTCGACGTCCTGCGCACGCGCGGCGTCGAGATCCGCCGGGTGTTCCTGCTGGGCGCGGCGGCCGAGCTGCCCGCCGTACAGGCCGCGGCCCCGGGGCTGTTCGGTACGCAGATCGTCGTGCCGGCGCCGGCGGACTACGCGGCGCTGGGCGCGGCGCGGCAGGCGGCGTGGGCCCTCGGGGTGCAGCAGGGGACGCTGGCCCCGCACACCCCGCCGGTGTGGCCGGGTCCGGCGGCGCAGCTCTTCGAGCCGGACGAGGAGTACCCGGCCTGGCAGGCGGTGCGCCAGCAGTACGTCGCCACGCGCGAGCAGGTCCACCCGGGCGCCTTCCAGGCGTAGGACCCCGTACCGGACGGGGCGGTGCGGGGTCCTACGCACCGCGCCCGGCGGTCTCCTCCTTTTGACCGGGCTTTGCGAAAACCGGTGGGGATTGCACGCAGCGTTGGCCGAAGATGGGTCGAACCCCCTCGACCGTTCCCACGGAGCCTGCGCGTGCTCATACGACTTCTGCGGACCCATTTGGGTCCGTACCGCAAACCGATCGCCCTGCTGGTCCTGCTGCAACTGCTGCAGACCAGTGCGAGCCTCTACCTGCCCACGCTGAACGCCGACATCATCGACAAGGGTGTCGTCAACGGAGACACCGGCTACATCCTGCGCTTCGGCGCGCTGATGCTCGGCGTCTCCGTCGTCCAGCTGGCCTGCAACATCGGCGCCGTCTACTACGGCGCCCGCACCTCGGCGGCCCTCGGCCGCGACGTCCGCGCCGCCGTATTCGACCGCGTGCAGAGCTTCTCCGCGCGGGAGCTCGGCCAGTTCGGTGCGCCGTCGCTCATCACCCGTACGACCAATGACGTGCAGCAGATCCAGATGCTGGTGCTGATGACCTTCACCCTGATGGTCTCGGCGCCGATCATGTGCATCGGCGGCATCGCCATGGCGCTCTCGCTCGACGTGAAGCTGTCGGGCGTGCTGCTGGCCGTGGTGCCCGTCCTCGGGCTGTCGGTCGGCGCAATCGTGTGGCGCACGCGGCCGCTGTTCCGGCAGATGCAGCAGCGCCTGGACGTGGTGAACCGGGTGCTGCGCGAGCAGATCACCGGCAACCGGGTGATCCGTGCGTTCGTCCGGGACGCGTACGAGAAGGACCGCTTCCGCGGCGCGAACACCGACCTGACGGACGTCTCGCTCGCCTCCGGCAGGCTGCTCGCGCTGATGTTCCCGACCGTCATCGTGGTCGTGAACATCTCCAGCGTCGCCGTCATCTGGTTCGGGGCGATGCGCATCGACGGCAACGGCATGGAGATCGGCCAGCTGACGGCCTTCCTCGCCTACCTGATGCAGATCGTGATGGCCGTGATGATGGCCACCTTCATGTTCATGATGGTGCCGCGCGCCGAGGTCTGCGCCGAGCGCGTCCAGGAGGTCCTGGACACCGAGTCCAGCGTGGTCCCGGCCGCCGAGCCGATCCGCGAGCTCTCCCTCACCGGCGTGCTCGAACTGCGCGGCGCCGACTTCCACTACCCCGGAGCCGAGGCCCCCGTACTGCGCGGGGTCGACCTCGTGGCCCGGCCCGGCGAGACCACCGCGGTCATCGGCTCCACCGGCAGCGGCAAGTCGACGCTGCTGGGCCTGGTAGCCCGGCTGTTCGACGCGACCGGCGGCCACGTGCTGGTCGACGGCGAGGACGTCCGCTGGCTCGACCCCGAGCTGCTGGCCACGACGGTCGGCCTGGTGCCGCAGAAGCCGTACCTCTTCTCCGGGACCGTCGCCTCCAACCTGCGCTACGGGCAGCCCGACGCCACGGACGAGGAGCTGTGGCACGCGCTGGAGGTGGCCCAGGCAGCGGAGTTCGTCTCCGCGCTCGAAGGCGGCCTCGACGCGCCGATCACCCAGGGCGGAACCAATGTCTCCGGCGGCCAGCGCCAGCGCCTGGCCATCGCCCGCACGCTCGTGCAGCGCCCGGAGATCTACCTCTTCGACGACTCCTTCTCGGCCCTGGACTACGCGACGGACGCGGCGCTGCGCGCGGCGCTGTCCCGCGAGACCGAGGACGCGACGGTGGTCATCGTCGCCCAGCGCGTCGCCACGATCCGCGACGCCGACCGGATCATCGTGCTCGACGAGGGCCGGGTCGTGGGCGAGGGGCGCCACCACGAGCTGATGGCGGACAACGAGACGTACCGGGAGATCGTGCTCTCCCAGCTGACGGAGGCGGAGGCCGCATGAGCGGGCCCGGAGGACGGATGATGATGGGGCCGGCCCAGCGGTCCCTGGACTTCAAGGGCTCGGGCAAGCGGCTGCTGCGGCAGATCGCGCACGACCGGGCCAAACTGTGGGGCATGGTCGCCGCCGTCTTCGGCAGCGTCACCTGCACCGTGATCGGACCGAAGATCCTCGGCCAGGCCACCGACCTGGTCTTCGCGGGGATCGTCGGCCGGCAGATGCCGGAGGGCATCACCAAGCAGCAGGCCCTGGACGGGCTGCGCGCCAAGGGCCAGGACGGCATGGCGGACATGCTGGCCGGCACCGACTTCACCCCCGGCAAGGGCATCGACTTCGGTGCGGTCGGGGTCGTGGCGCTGTGGGCGCTGGTGGTCTTCACCCTGGCCGGCCTGCTGATGCTGGTCGGGACGCGGCTGTCGAACCACATCATGAACGGCACCGTGTTCCGGATGCGCGAGGAGCTCCAGGACAAGCTGGCGCGGCTGCCGCTGTCGTACTTCGACCGGCAGAAGCGCGGCGAGGTGCTCAGCCGGGCCACGAACGACATTGACAACATCGGGCAGACGCTCCAGCAGACGATGGGCCAGCTGCTCAACTCGCTGCTGACGATCGTCGGCGTGCTCGCCATGATGTTCTGGATCTCGCCGCTGCTGGCGCTGGTCGCGCTGGTGACGATCCCGGTGTCGGTGGTCGTCGCGGCGAAGATCGGCAAGAAGTCGCAGCCGCAGTTCGTGGCGCAGTGGAAGTCCACGGGTGCGCTGAACGCCCACGTCGAGGAGATGTACTCGGGCCACACGCTGGTGAAGGTCTTCGGCCGGCAGAAGGAGTCCGCGGCGGTCTTCGCCGAGCAGAACGAGGCGCTGTTCCGGGCCTCGTTCAAGGCGCAGCTGGTCAGCGGCATCATGCAGCCGGTGATGTTCTTCATCTCGAACATCAACTACGTGCTGGTGGCGGTCGTCGGCGGTCTGCGGGTGGCCTCGGGCAGCCTGTCGATCGGTGACGTGCAGGCCTTCATCCAGTACTCGCGCCAGTTCTCGATGCCGCTGACGCAGGTGGCGTCGATGGCGAACCTGGTGCAGTCCGGCGTGGCCTCGGCGGAGCGGGTGTACGAGCTGCTCGACGCGCAGGAGCAGGAGCCGGACAGCGAGGTCCCCGAGCGCCCGGAGACGGTCCGCGGACAGGTCACCCTCGACAAGGTGGCGTTCCGCTACGAGCCGGACAAGCCGCTGATCGAGGACCTGTCGCTGACCGTGGAGCCCGGGCAGACGGTCGCGATCGTCGGCCCGACCGGCGCCGGCAAGACCACGCTGGTGAACCTCCTGATGCGGTTCTACGAGGTCACCGGCGGCCGGATCGCCCTCGACGGGGTGGACATCGCGAAGATGACCCGCGAGGAACTGCGCGGCGGGATCGGCATGGTGCTGCAGGACACCTGGCTGTTCGGCGGCACGATCGCGGAGAACATCGCCTACGGCGCCTCGCGCGAGGTCACGCGCGCCGAGATCGAGGAGGCGGCGCGGGCGGCCCACGCGGACCGGTTCATCCGCACCCTGCCGGACGGCTACGACACGGTGCTGGACGACGAGGGCGCGGGCGTCAGCGCGGGCGAGAAGCAGCTGATCACCATCGCGCGGGCGTTCCTGTCGGACCCGGTGATCCTGGTGCTCGACGAGGCGACCAGCTCGGTCGACACCCGTACCGAGGTGCTGATCCAGAAGGCGATGGCGCGGCTCGCGCACGGCCGCACCTCGTTCGTCATCGCGCACCGGCTCTCCACCATCCGCGATGCGGATGTGATCCTGGTGATGGAGAACGGCTCGATCGTCGAGCAGGGCACGCACGAGGAGCTGCTGATCGCGCAGGGTGCGTACGCGCGCCTGTACGAGGCGCAGTTCGCCCAGGCGGTCGCCGAGGTCGACTAGGCCCGGACGGGTCCGGGTGAGGGCGGGGGCGGAGTCCGGCGGTGCCGGGCCCCGCCCCCGCCGTGCGTCGCAGGACGCCAGGCCAGGCCCTAGTCGAGGTAGCCGCGCAGCTGGTCGGCGAAGGCGTGGTCGCGCAGCTTGCCGAGGGTCTTGGACTCGATCTGGCGGATGCGCTCGCGCGTGACGCCGAAGATGCGCCCTATCTCCTCGAGGGTGCGGGGCCTGCCGTCGGCCAGGCCGTAGCGCAGCTGGACCACCTTGCGCTCGCGCTCGCCGAGGGTCGAGAGCACGGCCTCCAGGTGCTCGCGCAGCAGGAAGAACGCGGCGGACTCCATCGGGGAGGCGGCGTCGCCGTCCTCGATCAGGTCGCCGAGGGCGACGTCGTCCTCCTCACCGACCGGCGCGTGCAGCGAGACCGGCTCCTGGGCCAGGCGAAGCACCTCCAGCACCCGTTCCGGCGTCAGTTCCAGGTGGACGGCGACCTCTTCGGCGGTGGGCTCGTACCCGCGCTCCTGGAGCATGCGGCGCTGCACGCGCACCACGCGGTTGATGAGCTCCACGACGTGCACGGGCACGCGGATGGTGCGGGCCTGGTCGGCGAGGGCCCGCGACATCGCCTGGCGGATCCACCAGGTGGCGTAGGTGGAGAACTTGTAGCCGCGGGCGTAGTCGAACTTCTCGACGGCTCGGATGAGGCCGAGGTTGCCCTCCTGTACGAGGTCGAGCATGGTGAGCCCGCGGCCGACGTAGCGCTTGGCGACGGAGACGACGAGCCGCAGGTTCGACTCGATGAGCCGCCGTTTGGCCATCCGGCCCATGACGACGAGCCGGTCGAGGTCGAGGGCGAGCCGCAGGTCGAGGTCGGGGGTGTTGGCGAGCTTCTCCTCGGCGAAGAGCCCGGCCTCGACGCGGCGCGCGAGCTCGACCTCCTCGGCCGCGGTCAGCAGCGGGATCCTGCCGATCTCGCGCAGGTACTGGCGGAACAGGTCGGCGGACGGGCCCCCGGTGCCGCCGCTCTCGCCGCGCCCGCGCTGCTCGGGGGCCTGCTCGATCAGCTCGAGCACCTCGGGCTCGGCGTGTTCGTCGTGCTCGTCGTGCTCGCCGTCCACGGCGTCGAGCGCTGCGTCCGCTTCGCCCGGTGTCCCGGCCGCGGGCTCGATCCCCGGCCCGGTCTCGGGCTCTTCTCCGCCCTCGACGGCCTCGGTGTCGCGCGCGGGCGGGCTCACGTTGACGGGCAGGATCCGGGTCTGCACGGGGGCGACCTCCAGGGCTCCGAGGACGGTGGCACCGCGATTCAGTGTGGGGTACGACACATCGCCGCCACGAGGGGCGTGCGAGCACTTTCTGGGTCCGGTGCGTGACCGGATGGTTACCCGCCGCGGAGAACCCCGATGCGGATCGGACGCATGTCCGAGAAGATCGCTTCCATGTCCGAGTACGAAACCCACATCACCGTGCGCTGCCCGGACCCGGCGGAGCTGGCCCGGCTGGAGGCCTGGGCCGGGGCGCGGGGGCTGAAGGTGACCCACATCGTGCTGGCCCGGGGCCGGATGGCGTCGCAGCCGATGCTGACCCTGGCGGACCGGGACGGCCACGAGGGCCTGGTGCCGCGGCTGCGGGCGGACGGCTTCGACCCGGTCCGGGTCAAGGTGGAGACGGTGCCGTGGACCCGGGACCTGCCGGGGCCGGGCGGCGGCTACTTCGAGCACCACCTGAAGCTGCTGCTCCCGGCCGTCCACGACCGGACCCGCCTGGAGGCCCTGGTGGCCCCGCACGGGGCGCACCTGTCGTGGAATGCCCGCCGCGTACGGGCCGACGGCCGCCAGGAGCGCTTCGTCACCCAGCGGTGGCGGGGCCCTGCGGGTGCGGCCGGGGTGGCCGGCGCGGGCCGCGCCTGCGACGCGCTGGTCGCGCAGCTCCTCGCCGCCGGCTACGAAATCGACTCGGAGGAGCGGGAGTTCGTGCTGTACGACAGCGACCTGACCGTGGACGAGGGCTGGATCGAGGAGGCGATACGGGCATGACCGGGGAACAGTGGAAGCCGTCGATCGCGGACGGGCCGTGGGGGGACGAGCCGTTGGGTGACCGGCTGCACCGGAAGACGGGTCTGCCGTACACCCTGACCGCGGGGATCGGTGAGAGCGCCGCCCGGCACCGGGTCTTCGATCCGGCACTGAAGCAGTTCGACGACGCGTACCGACCGCTGGACCCGAGGATCGAGGACCCTGCGGTCCGCACGGCCTGGCTGCAGGCCCGGCGCACGGCGATGGAGGTCGCCCTGCACGCCGTGTACGACGCCGGATGGGCGTCGTCGCTGGTCCTGCGGGGCAGCATGCTCATGGGGCAGTGGTTCGGTCCCGCGGCGCGGGAGCCGCACGACCTGGACTTCGTCGTGGTCCCGGCGGACTGGCGGATCGAGGAGGACCGCACCGGGCGGATGCTCGACGAGATCGCCGCGGCCGCCGAACGGCTGGCCGGGGGCCTGGACATGCCGGCCGATGAGGCGGCGTCCGAGTACATCTGGACGTACGAGCGCGTGCCCGGCCGGCGGCTGGTGCTGCCCTGGTACGCGCCGGGGCTGCCGGGCGGGCAGGTCCAGTTGGACTTCGTCTTCAACGAGCCGCTGCCGGCGGCTCCGGAGCCGGTGGAGGTGGCCGGGGTGCCGCTGCTCGGCGCCACGCGCGAGCTCTCCCTCGCGTGGAAGCTGATGTGGCTGGCCGGGGACCTCTACCCGCAGGGCAAGGACCTCTACGACGCGGTGCTGCTCGCGGAGAGCTGCGCCCTGCCGCGCGAGCTGCTGGAGCAGGTGTTCCGACTGTCCGGCGAGTTCGAGGTCGCGGGCATGGTGCCGCTCTCGCCCGCCACGTTCGACGGGTTCGCCGACACCGACTGGAGCGGCTTCCGGGCCGAATACCCCTCGCTCGGCATCGACGAGCCGGGTCTCGCACGGCGCCTGCTGGCGGCGGTGGAGCGGGTGTTCGCGGACGGCGGTGCGTGAGGACGCGGACGAGGCCCCCGGGCGGCGCGGCTAGGCCGCCGGTTCGACGCGGACCGCGCAGACCTTGAACTCCGGCATGCGGGAGACCGGGTCCAGGGCCGGGTTGGTCAGGGCGTTGGCGCGGCCCTCGCCCGGCCAGTGGAACGGCATGAACACCGTGTCCGCACGGATCGCGTCGGTGATGCGGGCCGGGGCGACGGCGCGGCCGCGGCGGGAGACGACCGCGAGCGGGGTGCCCTCGACCACGCCCAGGCGGGCGGCCAGGCGGGGGTGGAGCTCCACGAACGGGCCGGGGGCGGCGGCGTTCAGCTCGTCCACCCGGCGGGTCTGGGCGCCGGACTGGTACTGGGCGACCACCCGGCCGGTGGTGAGCAGGATCGGGTACTCGGCGTCGGGGACTTCGGCCGCGTCCCGGTGGGAGACGGGGGCGAAGCGGGCCCGCCCGTCCTCGGTGGCGAACCGGTCCAGGAAGAGCCGGGGCTGCCCCGGGGAGCCCTCGGGGCAGGGCCAGAAGACGCCCTGCTCGGTCTCGATGCGGGCGTAGGAGATGCCGGAGTAGTCGGCCGGGCCGCCGGCGGAGGCCCGGCGGAGTTCCTCGAACACCTCCTCGGGGGCGGTGGGGAAGCCCTTCTCGATGCCGAGGCGGCCGGCGAGCCCGTGCAGGACCTCCAGGTCACTGCGGACGCCCGGCGGTGGGCTCAGGGCGCGGCGGCGCAGCAGCACCCGTCCTTCCAGGTTGGTGGTGGTGCCGGTCTCCTCCGCCCACTGGGTGACGGGCAGGACCACGTCCGCGAGGGCCGCGGTCTCGGAGAGGACCACGTCGGCCACGGCCAGGAAGTCCAGGGAGCGGATGCGGTCCTCGACGTGGGCGGCGCGGGGGGCCGAGACCACCGGGTTGGAGCCCATGAGGAGCAGCGCCTTCACGTCCGTGCCGAGGGCGTCGAGGAGTTCGTACGCGCTGCGGCCCGGGCCGGGCAGGGTGTCGGGGTCGACGCCCCAGACCTCCGCGACGTGGGCGCGGGCGGCCGGGTCGGCGAGCTTGCGGTAACCGGGGAGCTGGTCGGCCTTCTGGCCGTGTTCGCGGCCGCCCTGCCCGTTGCCCTGGCCGGTGAGGCAGCCGTAGCCGGAGAGCGGCCGGCCGGCCCGGCCGGTGGCCAGGCACAGGTTGATCCACGCGCCGACGGTGTCCGTGCCCTTGGACTGCTGCTCGGGCCCGCGGGCGGTGAGCACCATGGCCGAGGACGGGGCGCAGAACAGCGAGACCGCCTCGCGGAGCTTGGGCACGGGGACGCCGGTGATCCGCTCGACCAGCTCCGGCCAGTGCGCCATGGCCGCCGCGCGGGCCTCCTCCCAGCCGGTGGTGCGCTCCGCGATGAAGGCCTCGTCGGTGCGCCCCTCGGCGACGACGAGGTGCAGCAGGCCGAGAGCGAGCGCGAGGTCGGTGCCCGGACGGGGGGCCAGGTGCAGGTCCGCGTGCTCGGCGGTGCGGGTGCGGCGCGGGTCGACGACGATGAGGGTGCCGCCGTTCGCCTTGAGCTCGGTGAGGTAGCGCAGGGCGGGCGGCATGGTCTCGGCCGGGTTCGAGCCGACGAGGATCACGCAGCCGGTGCGCGGGATGTCCTCCAGGGGGAAGGGCAGTCCGCGGTCGAGTCCGAAGGCCCGCTGGTGGGCGGCGGCGGCCGAGGACATGCAGAAGCGGCCGTTGTAGTCGATCTGGGAGGTGCGCAGCGCGACGCGGGCGAACTTGCCGAGCGCGTACGCCTTCTCGTTCGTGAGGCCGCCGCCGCCGAAGACGCCGACCGCGTCGGGGCCGTGGGCGCGGCGGGTGCGGGCGAGGCCCTCGGCGACGGCGTCGAGGGCCTCCTCCCAGGTGGCCGGCTCCAGCCGCCCGGCACGGGTGCGGATCAGCGGCTCGGTCAGGCGCACCCGGGAGGAGAGCACGGCGGGCGCGGTGCGGCCCTTGCCGCACAGGGCGCCCCGGTTCACGGGGAAGTCGGCCCGCTCCTCCACCGCCACGCCCGTGCCGTTCGGCGTGGGGCGGAGGTTCATGCCGCACTGCAGTGCGCAGTACGGGCAGTGGGTGGCGGTGGCGGTGTCCGGGGTGTGCATACCGGCCAGCGTGCGGGGGCGGTGTTACGCGGGCCGCCGCCTCCGGTTACACCTCCCGTACGACCCCCTCAGCGCACCCGGTTCCCCTCGGTGAGGACCGCCCCCGTCCCGAGGCCCAGGTACCTCCGGCCTAGCCGCCTGCTTCCGAAGCCTGGCTCCGGCAAACCCAGCCTCGTCGGCGTTGAGGCGCGGGGCTGGGGCTGGGGCGGAGCCCCAGAAGCCCGGCCGGCTTCGCCGACGCCTGAAACGGGGGTCCGGCATATCCAGCCTCGCCGGCGTTTGAGTTGGGGGTCCCCCCGGACGGAGTCTGGGGGAGGGTCCGGGCGGAGCCCGGTGCCCGGCGGAGCCGGGTTTCCTGGGGCTCCGCCCCAAACCCCGCGCCTCAAACGCCGGCGAGGCTGGGATCGTCGGCCCCCGGCTTCGAAGGTGGCGGCTGGGTTGCTGGGGCGCTGACCCAGACCCCGCGCCTCAAACGCCGGGGAAGCTGAGATGGCCGGACCCGGCTACGAAAGCCGACAGGCGGGGGTTGCTGAGGCTCCGCCCCGAACCCCGCGCCTCAAACGCCGGCGGAGCTGGGATGGGCGACCCTCGGCTTCGAAGGTGGCGGCTGGGTTGCTGGGGCGCTGACCCAGACCCCGCACCTCAAACGCCGGCGGGGCTGGATTTGCCGGACCCCGGCTTCGAAGGCAGAGGCGTGGCGCGGGTCACGCGCCACGGCGGCTCCGTACGACGGCGGTCAGCGCAGGCCGCCTGCGCAGGCGTCAGCGCAGGGGAAACGGCTCGGCCCGCCAGTGGCGGGGACGGCACAGCCCGCCAGCGCAGGCGTCAACGGCACGGCCCGTCAGCGGAGGGCGTCGGCGACTTCGCGGGCCGCGTCCACGACGCGCGGCCCAACCCGCTCGGGCACGGCGTCGGCCAGCATGACGACGCCGACGCTGCCCTCCAGCCCGGTGATCCCGACGAGCGGCGCGGCGGCCCCGCTGGCGCCCGCTTCGAGCTCGCCGTGGGTCAGGGTGTACCCGGGCTCGATGAGGGTGCCCTGGCGGGCGGCCAAGATGGCGCGCCCGGCGGCCCCGCGGTCCAGCGGGTGGCGGAAGCCGGCCCGGTAGGCCACGTGGTAGTCGGTCCAGGTGGGTTCGACGACGGCGACGGCCAGCGCCTCGGTGCCGTCGACGAGGGTCAGGTGCGCGGTGGCGCCGATGTCCTCGGCGAGGGCGCGCAGCGCGGGCAGGGCCGCCTCGCGCACGAGCGGGTGGACCTGGCGGCCCAGCCGCAGCACGCCAAGGCCGACGCGGGCCCGCCCGCCGAGGTCGCGGCGGACCAAGGCGTGCTGTTCGAGCGTGGCCAACAGGCGGTAGACCACGGTGCGGTTGACACCGAGGCGGTTGGAGAGCTCGGTGACGGTCAGACCGTGGTCGGTGTCGGCGAGCAGTTTGAGGACTCTGAGTCCCCGGTCGAGAGTCTGTGAGGTTTCCGCGGTCACGACGCCTCTCCCTCGTTGGTGAGCGGCGGTGACTCTCGGGGGAAACGACGCCGGTCCCACGGCGACGCACGGAGAGGCCGCCGGTAGCGGCCATGGCACCGGCTGCGCTCCCGCGGCGGCGCTGCCACGGGGCGTTCGATGCGGGGACAGTAGCGAGCGGGTCCGCTCAGCGGAAGTCCTCGTCCAGAATCCGGGCGCCAACGGCCCTTTTATGGCGGTTCGGATCGTGGTTGTGACCGACTTCCGGACCGTCCCGGCCCTCGTCCGCCTGTGCGATCGGACGAGGGCGGGCGGGCCGGCCGCCCGTCGGGATCACCGCATCCGGGTGGCCCACTCCTGCACCTTCTTGATGCGTTCCTTCAGCTGTCCGGCGGTCGCCTCGGCGCTCGGCGGGCCGCCGCAGACGCGCCGCAGTTCGGTGTGGATGACGCCGTGCGGCTTGCCGCTCTGGTGGACGTACGCGCCCACCATCGTGTTGAGCGACTTGCGCAGCTCCAGCAGTTCCTTGTGGGAGACCACGGGGCGGCGTTCGGCGGGCAGCTCCAGCAGGTCCGCCTCGGCGTCGGGCTTGCGGCGGCTGTGCGCGATCTGCCGGGACTGGCGCTTCTGCAGCAGCAGCTGGACCTGCTCGGGCTCCAGCAGTCCGGGGATGCCGAGGTAGTCCTGCTCCTCCTCGCTGCCGGGGTGGGCCTGCATGCCGAACTCGGCGCCGTCGTACAGGACGCGGTCGAAGACGGCGTCGGACTCCAGCGCCTCGAAGGACATCTGCTCGTCCTCGCCGGTGTCCTCGTCCTCCTGCCGGTTCGCCTCCTCCATCTCCTTCTCGGACTCGGCGTACGGGTCCTCGTCCTCGCCCGCCTTCTTCGGCCGGTCCAGGGCGTGGTCGCGCTCGACCTCCATCTCGTTGGCGAAGCCGAGGAGGTAGGGGATCGTCGGAAGGAACACGGATGCGGTCTCGCCGCGCCTGCGCGACCGTACGAAGCGGCCGACGGCCTGCGCGAAGAACAGCGGGGTCGAGATCGTCGTCGCGTACACGCCGACCGCGAGGCGCGGGACGTCGACGCCCTCGGACACCATGCGGACCGCCACCATCCAGCGGTCGTCGTTTCCGCTGAAGGTGTCGATGTGCTTGGAGGCGCCGGCGTCGTCGGAGAGCACGAGCGTGGCCCTGGCGCCGGTGATCTCGCGGATCAGCTTGGCGTAGGCGCGCGCGGAGTCCTGGTCGGAGGCGATGACGAGGCCGCCGGCGTCGGGGATGCTCTTGCGGACCTCGGTCAGGCGCTGGTCGGCGGCGCGCAGCACGTTGGGCATCCAGTCGCCGCGCGGGTCGAGGGCGGTGCGCCAGGCCTGGCTGATGGCGTCCTTGGTCATCGGCTCGCCGAGGCGGGCCTCGATCTCGTCGCCGGCCTTGGTGCGCCAGCGCATGTTGCCGCTGTAGGAGAGGAAGATGACGGGGCGCACGACGCCGTCGCCGAGGGCGTTGCCGTAGCCGTAGGTGTAGTCGGCGGAGGAGCGGCGGATGCCGTCGTTGCCCTCCTCGTACGTCACGAACGGGATCGGGTTGGTGTCGGAGCGGAACGGGGTGCCGGTCAGGGCGAGGCGGCGGGTCGCCGGGTCGAAGGCCTCCAGGCAGGCCTCGCCCCAGGACTTGGAGTCGCCGGCGTGGTGGATCTCGTCGAGGATGACGAGGGTCTTGCGCTGTTCGCAGCGGTTGCGGTGGAGCATGGGGCGGACACCGACACCGGCGTAGGTGACGGCGACGCCGTGGTAGTCCTTGCTGAGCGGCCCGGCCGAGTACTCGGGGTCGAGCCGGATGCCTATCCGGGCGGCGGCCTCGGCCCACTGCTTCTTCAGGTGCTCGGTCGGCGCGACGACGGTCACCTGCTGCACGACGTGGTGGTGCAGCAGCCAGGAGGCGAGGGTGAGCGCGAAGGTCGTCTTGCCGGCGCCGGGCGTGGCGACCGCGAGGAAGTCCCGCGGCTGGCTCTGGATGTACTTGTCCAGAGCGCCCTGCTGCCAGGCGCGCAGCTTGCTGGCGGTACCCCAGGGGGCACGGCCGGGGAAGGCGGGTGAGAGGTGGTGGGAGGCGGTAGTAGTCACGGTCTCCGGTTCGTGCTCTCGTCGTCGGCGGCGGCGGTCGTCGTGCTCGCCGTCGTGATCATGGTCTTACGGTCGTGATCATGGTCGTACGGAGGACAACCGGGCCACCCTACCGGTGCGGGCCCGCCCCTCGCGGAGGGACAGGCCCGTGACCTCGCGGGGTGCGGCGAGCGTCACATCCGGCTCAACTGCCGCAGCCGCTCTGCGATCACCGCCACCTCGGCCTCGGCTCCGGAGGCCACGTCGATGACGAGGGCGTAGGCGGCGTCCTGGTCGGCGCCGGCGAGGTCGACGTCGTTGACGGCGAGGAACGTCGCGGCGGCGAGCCAGGCCGTGCGCTTGTTCCCGTCGACCAGGGGATGGTTCGAGGCGATCCCGTGGAGCAGCGCGGCGGCCTGCTCGTAGCGGTCCGCGTACGCCGGGGTCCCGAACATGCGGGCCCGTGGCCGGTGCACGGCCGACTCCAGCAGGCCGGGGGCGCGCAGCTCCACCGGCTGGTCCTGGGCGAGGCAGGCGTGCCGGGCCAGGTCGAGGACCTCGGCGAGGGTGAGGTGGCGCACGGCACTGCTCGTGCCGCCCGTACTGCCCGTTCTGCCCGTGCTGCTCGTGCTCCGATTGCTCGTGCTGCTCATGATCCGAGCCGCTTCAGGAGCGCGGCGTGCCGCTCGGCGAGCCGCCCGGCCGCATCGCCGACCCGGTCCCGCTCCCGCCGCAGGTGCTCCCGTACGGCGGCGAGGGCCAGCTCCTGCGGGGTGCAGCCGGTGGCGTCGGCGAGGTCGTCGAGCTCGGCGCGCTCGGCGGAGGACAGGCGGACGAGGAGGTCGTTCATGTACGGACAGTAGCGGTGCGGCGTGCGGCGTGTCAGGCGGATTTCGGGGCGGCGGGACGCTCGTGGAGCCGCGTGGCGACCCAGGCGCCGACCAGGGCGACGGCGGCCATCGGAAGGAAGACGATCACGAACGCGGCGGGGTGCGAGGCCCCGGCCCCGCCCGCGGCGTCCGAGACGGCGTGCCCGGCCCCCACCGCTCCCCCGCCGAGCGCGGCGAAGGCCGCCCCGCCGGCCGCGAGCAGCACCACGTTGGCCAGCGCATCGGAGATCTGCAGGGCGGCGGAGTTCGCCCCCGCCTCCTCCGGCGCCGACAGCTTCAGCAGCAGCACGCTGGTCGAGCCGATCACCAGCCCCATCCCGAGGCACCCCACGCCCCAGGCGAGCGCCAGCGTCCACACCGGCACCCACGGCACCAGCACCGCCGGCGCGCCCGCGATGGCCGCGGCCACCATCACCATCCCGAGCACCATCAGCCGCTCCCGGTACGGCGCCACCCGCCCCTTGGACTGGATCCAGGAGCCGCCGGCCCAGGTCAGCCCGCCCAGCGCCAGCGAGAACCCGGCCAGCGTCGGGCTCAGCCCCCGCTGGGTGACCAGCATCAGCGGCACGAAGCTCTCCGCCGCGATGAACGAGCCCGCCGCGACCCCGCGCAGCAGGACCACCGCGGGCAGCCCGCGCCGCGCCCGGTACGTCCCGCGCGGCAGCAGCCCCAGCACCGCGGGGACCAGCAGGCCGGCCCCGGCCGCGGCGGGCAGCAGCGACAGCCACCGCAGATCCTGGGCGGCGTACTGCAGCAGCCCCGCCCCGACGGAGATCCCGAGCGCGAGCCGGATCCGGCGCCGGTCGAACGCGGCGGGCGGCGCATCCGGATCCACGGGCCCGGAGGCGCTGCGCCGGATCGCGGGCAGCGCCACGGCGAGCGGGACGACGACCAGGACGGGGATCCCGAGGAACACCCACCGCCACCCGAAGTGCTCGGTCACGGTCCCGGCGGCGAGCGGCCCGACGATCGAGGGCACCACCCAGCTCGCGGCGAAGGCCGCCATGATCGCCGGGCGCAGCCGCTCCTCGTAGGCCCGGCTCACGACGACGTACAGGGCGACGATGACGAGCCCGCCACCGAAGCCCTGCACGGCCCGCCCGAGCACGAACACCCCCATGAGCGAGGCGGTGCCCGAGCACACCAGCCCGGCGGCGAAGGCTCCGATCCCCACGGCCAGCGGCCGCAGCGGCCCCTGCCGGTCGCACCACTGCCCGGACAGCACCATGCCGAAGAGGCTGGTGGTGAAGTACGCGGAGAAGGCGAAGGCGTACAGCCCGACCCCGTCGAGCTCGCGCGCGGCGACCGGCATGGCGGTGCCGACGGCGGTCGCCTCGAACGCGATGAGGAAGATGCAGGAGATCATCCCGAAGCTGAGCGTCCGGTACGCGGAAGCCAGGATCCCGCCCTGCGTCCGGACGGGATCCTGCTCGCTGCTCGGCGTCTGTGACACGCGGGGCTCAAGGGCACTCATCGCCCCAGAGTAAGCGGCAAAACCGCATTTGGCCCCTGTCCGGAGGACCTATCCCGCCTGGTCCCCAGGACCTACGACCCGCGGTTTGTGAACGCCGCATGGCAGTCGTGTGGCACCCCCGCCGAAGCCCTTCCGCCCCGTGTGCGGCTGCTCGTACGGTCGTCCCAGCAACACCGCAAGGCCGTGTGCCCGAGTGGCCTAGGGACTCGCCTGCAAAGCGAGGCACGCGGGTTCAATTCCCGCCACGGCCTCTCCCGAAGGCCGTCCAGGCACGGCGCGACCTGGACGGCCTTCGGCATGCCTAGTGCGTGCCGCCGCATTGGGTCTGCTGCTTGGCCGCGGCCAGGTACTTCTGCATGAGCGCGGTCAGGACGGGGCGGGACGCTCCGGGGCGGTCGGCGCTCTGGACCGTGCCGCTCAACCACAGTTCGAGCTCGAAGGAGTCTTCGGCGCCCGTGCAGGTGAGGGTGACGAGCGCACCGCTGTCCCACACCTTGCCGTGCTCGGCGTACGGGAGGGGGTCGGGGTGCTGGTCGTCGACGTTGGTGAATAAGTGCTGGCCCAGGGGTTGGCGCGTCGCCCACGCGAGGACGCGATCCTTTCCATCGACGTAGACGTTGCAGGTCCCGCCGTTCCGATCGGCGGTGAGGCGGAGGTCGACCGGCGACACCTCCTTCACCTCCCGGCCCTTGCCGACCAAGGGGGCAAGGTCGTCGCGCGTGAAGACACCGAAGCAAGAGCGCTCCGGCAGTTGTGGCGCAGCCGGCGGCGCCTCCTTCGAACAGCCGAGAGCCGCCCCTGCCGCAACCAGCAGCATCATGAGACGAAGCGGGGTGCGGGTGACGCGCATCAAGAGCCGGCGTTCGAGGTAGCCACCTGCCCACGCCCAACGGCGTGTGCGTTCGCCGTCTCCGTCGACGCCACCCCCGCGAGGTCGGCAATGTCCTGCTCGTGCATGCCGGACCCTTCTGCAACCTTGCGGACCGAGGCCGCCGCGGACACAGCCGCGCCCGCCTCTGCATTCGTGTAGTCCATCACCGCCTTGGCATTGGCCTCGTCCGCCCTCTTCGCTGCGTCCTTCCTCGCCCCCTCGACCACACTCGCCGTACCGTCCTCCTGGAGCCACTCCACCACGTCTCCGGCCAGCGGAATCAGCTCCACGTACTTCACGCCTGCTGCGCTGATGCCCCTGTTGATCCACTTGGCGTTGTTCTCGACGCCCTTGACGTACTCCTCCTGCTGGTGGGCGTTCTCGGCGAAGACGCCCTCCGCCCTGGCCTCGGAGAGGATGCCCGCGATCTGGCCGCCCGGATGGACGGCGGCCTTGATCGCCGCGTCCAACTCCGAGTGGTCCTCGCGGTGCGCGATGACGTCGTGGACGAGGGTCGTGGTGAAGGCCCGTTGGGCGGTGGTGATCGCGCCGTACGCGTCGGGGTCCTGGCCCACCGCTCCGATGAACGCGGCCATGTCGGCCTTGTGGAACCCGGCCATCACCCCGTTGGCCTTGATCTGGCCGCTGCCGTTCTCCGCGGACGCCTGGAGGTCCGGCATGTACTCCGCGGCCATCTGCCCGAAGTGGCCGGACAGGCCCTTCAGTGGGCCCTCGCTCTCGCCCGGTTTCGCCGCGACCAGCTCGGGGTTCTCGCCGATCTTCTCGACGACCCGTTCCATGACGGCCGCCATCTCCCTGGTATGCGGGACCGGCTTCGCCGTTTCGTCGCCCGCGGGCCGCCCCGACACCGCCGCTTCGAGCGCGCCGCCGAGCGCGTCCTGCGCGGGGTGCGGAGCACCGGTCGGGGCGATGTCGAAGCCGTCCGCGTACGGCTTCTTGTCCAGCATGTAGTCGACCATGCCGCGCGCCCGGCCGTGCGGCCCGCCGACCGGCTTGTCGGTGCGGGTGACGAGGCCGTCGCCGTCGCTGTCCTCGCGGACCGGCTCGTTGAAGAAGGCCGTCGCCGCGTCCGGGTTGTTCCCGAGGGCCTCCATGAGCCCGGTGAGCGGGTGGAAGCCGCGGCCTCCGTCGGCCCTGTGGTTGAGGACGGCCGTCGGGTCGGCGGGAGCGCCGGACTCCCAGATCCCGAGGTTCTTGCGGTCCATGGCGACAATGTCCCGTCCGACCGCGGTCAGGAACTCCGTGTCGTATGAGCCCTCCCGCAGCAGCGCGCCGAGCGCCTGGTAGCCGTACACCGGCTGGGCCAGGCCGACGTCCAGCTCCTTGCGGCCGGCCCGCATGAGTGCCGTCGTCCAGGCGGCATCGAGGTGGTTCGGGACGCCCCTGTGCGTGGCCAGGCCCAGCATCGCGCCCAGGTCGTCCTGGATGTGGCCGACCATGAGCGCGCGGTCCAGGCCGGCCCGGCCGAGGGCGGCGGAGTCCAGCGACATCGTCGCGTACGCCGTCAGCACCCCCTCGGGGCCCATCCGGCGGTAGAAGCCCGTCGCGAACTCCGGGTCGTCGCGGTTGTCGTCGAGGAGGTCCTCCAGCTCGCGCAGCGCCTCCGGGTTCCGTGCCGTACCGCCCCCGCCCGCCGCCGTGAGCCTCCTCATCAGCTCGGCGGCGCGGTCGACCTGCTCGGCGTCCAGGGTCGTGTAGCGGGGCGGGCCGAAGTCGTGGTCGTGTGCGGCGTTGGCCTGCAGGACGCGGACCAGCGAGGCGTCGGCGTCCTGGGCGTTCTCCACGGCCCGGTCGACGCGCTCCTGCCAGAGGCGACGGTTCCTGCGGAGCAACTCCTGGTGGTCCGGGTCGTGCCGGGCCGCGTACTCCTCCTGGGGGTCGGCGGGTTGGAGGGGCGAGACCCGGCCGGAGCCGTCGATCCGGAACCCGGCGGCCGGCGCCTCCTCGACCAGCTTCCGGATCTCGGCTTGGGCGGCCTTGAGGGTGGTGTGCCCGTCGGTGAGGACGAGGTGGATGCCCCTGGCCTGCCGGGCGGCGTCCGCGAACTCCTTGGCCGTCTTGTCTACCAGCGACCGCGCCACGCCGGCCGTGACACCGGTCCACTGCGCCTTGTCCGACTTGGCCTTCATGCCGCCGAGGGCCGCCTCGGCGAGCTCGTCGAGCTTCTTGGCCATCGCGCCCCAGTCGGTGATCGCCGTCTGGAGCTTGTCCAGCGGGGCGTTCATCACGTTCTCGTACGTCAGCACGCGCGCGCCGCCTGCCCTGTCAGGTGAGGAGCTGGTCGAGCTTGGACGCGGTGAAGGCGGCGTGGAGCTCGTGCTCCTCCTTGGCGTGGGCGGAGAGGGAGTAGTCCAGGCCGTTGGAGATGTTCGCGCAGGCTGCGAGGAGGGTCTGGAGCTGGGACTCCCAGCGGGTCTGCGCCTTGTGCAGGGCGGGGCCGCTGGCGAAGCCTTCGTGGGTGAGCGCGGTTGCCGCTTCCGTGGTCGCCCTGGCGGCGTGCCGGCCGTCGGTGCCGAGGCGTCCGTGGAGCTGGAACGCGGCCGTGCCGACAGCGCCGATGTGGTCCTGGTTGAGCTCCAGGTCCGCGGTGGCGAAGCCGCCGACCGCGGGCCTGGCGTTGGCCCGGGCGAAGGACCACTCCTCGTCGAACGACACGCGGCACGCTCCTGGCTCCGGGCGGGGTCGGAGCGGCCAGCCTGGCACGGTGCGTTGTCGCGCAGTCGATTACCGGCCAGGGTGCGTCACCGCGCCGACCCGCCTCGGGCCCGGGTGGGCCGTGGCCGGGCAGGATCCGGCCCGGCCACGGGGCGGGCTGGATTCCGGCCCTGCCGATCACCCGATGGGGTGGCGGGGAGCCGGCTCAGTGGCCCCTGCGGCGGACGAGGACCGCGGTGACGGCACCGCCGCCGACGAGGACGCAGGCCCCGAGCCCCAGCGCGAGCCAGGGCAGGCTGCTGCCCTTGTCCTCCGCCTTGGCCTCGGCCCGGGGCGCGCTGGATGCCGGGTTCTTGGCGTCGGCGGACGGGGCGGGCGACTTCTTGCCGTCTGCTGCCGCCAGGTCGGGGAGCGGGTACACGTCCTTCGGACCGGGGTCACCGGGCGTGGGCAGCGCGACCTTCGGCCGGACGATGCCGTAGCCGAGGTAGTCGTTGCGCTCCTTGCCGTCGTCGCCCTTGCCGGCCGTGTTCAGCAGGACGCGGAGCACCTGGTTGTTGGTCCAGTCGGGGTGGGCCGACCAGAGCAGTGCCGCGGACGCGGAGACGAGGGCTGTGGCGTCGCTCGTGCCGTGGCTATTACAGAGGCCCGTACCCCCGCTGCAGCCAGTCAAGATATTGATGCCGGGAGCAGATATGTCGACAGAAGCGTTGTGCTGGGACTCCTTGGTTGCAACACCGTCAGGGCCTACGGCACCGACACCCACTACCCCAGGCGTTGCGGCTGGATATCGGAGGTCATTGATACTTTCTCCGTCATTCCCGACTGCAGCAAAGATCAGCTTCCCTTTCCCGATCGCATACTGCACCGCAGCGGCAAGGTCTTTGTTGTCACTCGAATGCCCCATCGAGATGTTCAGAACCTTGGCATCCGAGTCAGCGGCAAAACGAATCGCCTGAACGATCGACGCGAGAGGCGGCCGCCCATCACCGCCCACATCGACCCGCAACGGAAGGATCTTGGCTCCTGGGGCCAAGCCAAACGCACTTTCAACTCCGCCTGGCCCCTTGCCGTTTCCAGCGATTGCCGCGGCCATGCTCGTACCGTGACGCTCATAGTCAGTACGCTCGTCGCCCTTATAGGAGGCGGAAGCGAAATTCTGGCCCTTCAGAACCTGGCCTTCTAGCTCGGGGATATCATCGACACCGGAGTCGATCACCGCTACGGTGACGCCCTTGCCCGTGCTGAGTTTCCAAATGTCATCAGCCTTCATGGCGTCGAGATGCCACTGCTTGGACCGGACCGTGTCCGCGTGGGCCGGGGTCGCGGCGACCCCGGCCAGCAGCAGTCCCATCAGGGCCGAGGTCGCCTTACGCATGCGCATCTCGTGCAAAGGTCCGTTCTGCTCAGTCGATGACCGGCGGAACAACGCGGCCGCTGCTCTGCCAGGTCTCTTCGTCCTCGGACAAGTAATCGGGGCGGTCGCCCGTCCGCTGGTCATGCCGGTTGCCGGGCGTGTTGACACCCGCACCGGCGGGACCCATTGTGCCGCGACCCGCTCCGGAGGCAGGAGTGTTGCGCACGAGGCCCGAACCGCCCTGCGTGAACGGCTGACCGCCCGCCACCGGGCGACCGACCGCGCCGGGCTGACGCCCGCCGATGACACCACCCGGCTCCATGGCCAGTCGGCGGCCCGCTGCGGAACCGCCCGGCCCCCCAGCGTGGGGACCACTCACGCCGGGGTGCATACCGCCGCCGCCCATACCGCGGCCGCCCTGCACACCCTCCGTGCCGATGACCGTGGAGCGCGGGAGACCCGGGGTGGGGCCACCGGTGGTTACCTGGCGACCGCCAATGATGCCCGTGTCACGAGGAAGCGGCGGAGTCGGACCGCCGAACTTGCCGCCAGGACCCGTCAGAGGCGGCAGCTTGCTTACCGGCCCGCCGCCGGGCAGCGTCGGCCCGGGGAGGGACGGAAGCCCGATCGGCGGCATGGGTGCAACCGGGCCGGGGCCGCTCGGACCGGGCCCCGGGATGTTCGGCATGTTGGTGACCGGCGGGACGGTCCTGTCCGGCAGGGTGCCCACGTGGTCAAGGTCCACATCCACGTTGTGGTCCGGCAGCACGGGAACCGGCGCGGGCCCGGTCGTCGGGGGCAGCGTGACGTCCGGCCGGTGACCGGGGACACCGCTAGGCTCGCTGGAAGGTCCGGTACCCCGAGGTGTTGACGGGGCATACGTGGCACCGCCAGAACCAGAAGCGCCTCCACCACCGTCTCGCGAAACGTAGTCGCTACCACCGGCGTACCCACCGGTCGGCTGGAAGGGCCCCGGCGGCGGCGGGAACGTCGGGATCTCCGCGTTGGCGATCTGGGTGTTCGACTGCTCGTACGAACCGGCCAGCTTCGTCAGTGCGTCGATGGCCTTCTGGTGGTCACCGGTGAGCTTGGCGTGGGACTCCGACGCGAGCTTCTGGGCGTCCGGGTCGTTGTGGTACTTCCGGGCAGCCTCGTAGTTCTCCGCGGCCGAACTGTCGTAGGCCGGGATGTTGGCCTTTACCTCGACCATGGTCTGGGCGGCCTCGCCCATCCACTTGCCGGCCGCGGCGCTGTACTTGCCCAGAAGCAGCGTCGCGCTACCGGTACGGCTGGTCCAGTCCTCAAAGTCGTGGGCCGCCTCGCCTTCCCACCCCTCCACCTTGTGCTTCTTGAGGGCACTGCCGATCTCGTTGATCGTCTTCGCCGCCTCCGTCAGCAAGGTGCTGCGGGACTTCACCGTCTCCGGGTCGAGAGAAGCGACCATGGCGAGGAGTTGCTGGTGGGTGAAGCCCTCAAAGTTCGTCGCCATCAGATGTGGCCCTTCGGCTTGTTCGCCTCGCCGGTCGTACCGGTCTGGGCGTCCTTCTGCTCCTTCTTCTGCTGCTGGACGAGGGGGTCCAGGTCAGGGTCGTAGTCCTTCTTGGACTGGGCCACGATGGCGCGCATACGGGCCCTCTGCTCCTCGTCCATGTCCTCGAAGCCCTTGCCCGACGTCTGGATCGCGATGCCCAGGCCCTCGATCTGCCCCGCCAGCCCCTTCGACAGGTTCTCCAGCCGCTCCTGGACCTTCGCGTACGTGTCGAAGAGGGCCTGCGCCTCGGCGAAGTCCTTGCCCAGGGCGCCCTTGGGGAGGGTGCCGTGGGCCAGCTTCTTGTCGTCCGCCTGGGAGTCGTTCAGCTTCTTCAAGAGGTCGTCGACGACCTTCTTGTACCCCGACAGCGTCTCGTAGTCGACCTCGAGCGCCTTGGCCTGAGCCCGGATCGCAGCCGCCGCGCCGCTCGCGCTGGCAGCCAGCCCTGCGAACAGGTCTGGTGCTGCATTCTCTGCCACGATGGCCTCCCCGTTTGTCTCCCCGTGTGGGGTGCGGTGTAGGCACCGCTCCCCGTCCCCGTTGCACCCGTTCGCACGCGAACGCAATAAGTCTTACCGATCACTTTAGCGATCGGTGCCGACACTCCCAAGCTCGGGTTGCACGTGCAATGCGACTCACACGGTCAGGAGTTGGGCGCCGCCACCGCCGCCGAGGGCCTGATCGGGAGCCTGTTGACCGGTCGGCCGGTGGCCGCGCGGACCGCCGAGGCCACTGCCGCCGGGGCCGTGACCACCGGGACCGCGCTCGCCGCCTTCGCGCCGAACGGGGCCACCACGTCCCGCTCCTCCACCAGCTTGACGATCCGCACCGCCGGGGCGTCCAACGACGTCGGCAGGGCGTAGCCCGTCAGGTCGGGGTGGCGGACCATGCCGGCGACCGAGCGGAGGTTCTCCGTCAGGGCCGCGCCGACCCCCTGCGTGACGCCCGCTTCGATGCGGGCGTGCAGCTGGGCGGGGTTGAGGACCCGGCCCACGTCCTGGGCCACGGCCAGTTCGACCACGCGCACCGTGCCGAGCTCGATGTCCACGTCCACCACCGCGCGGATCGCACAGAAGGCCAGGCCGACGAATGCGTCGCCCTGCCCGTCGCCGTCCAGCGGCTCCGTGGGGTGGGGGCGGCACTGGGCGGTGGCCCAGAGTTCCTTGCCGGCCATCGCCTCCGCGACCGTGGTCGAGAACGCGCCGTCGTACGAGGTGATGCGGCCGTCCTTGACCTGGAGGAGCTCCGTGGACATGCCGAGCTTGTGGGCCATCGGCTGCAGGAGCTGCGTGCGGACCATCTTCGCGGCGCGCTCCACCGCCCCGCCCGAGACCCACGTGTGGCGGCCGTGTGCCGAGGGGCCGGCCGGGGGCTGGTCGGTGTCGACGGGGGCCGTCGTCACCTCGTCCACGCCCAGGACCTCCTGGACGATCTGGCGGGCAAGGGTGGCGAAGCCCTGGCCGGTGTCCACGGCCGCGCAGATCACCGTGGCCACGCCGTTGACCACCTTGACGGTGGCCGTGGAGACCTCGTCGGTGCCCTCCGCGCCGAGCATGTGCACCATGCCGACCCCGTACCCGACCCCGCGCCGCACCGCGCCCGGCTCGCCCGCGCCCTCCGGGCCGCCCGGCAGCAGCCACTCCTCCTCGGGGGTGTCCTTCGGCAGCGACGGCAGCTCGAAGTCGCGGACCGCCCGCAGGAGTTCCGCGACCGGGGCCGGGCAGGTCACCGTCTGGCCGGTGGGCAGCAGGTCGCCGGTGGCGAGGACGTTGCGCAGGCGCAGCTCCGCCCCGTCGATGCCGAGGGCGGCCGCGAGCTTGTCCATCTGGCCCTCGTACGCGGCGCAGACCTGCATGGCGCCCTCGCCGCGGACGTGCCCGGACGGCGGGTTGTTGGTGCGGACGGCCCAGCCCTCGACGAAGGCGTGCGGGACCACGTACGGGCCGCAGGCGAACGCGACGGCCGCCGCGAGGGATTCCGAGGAGGCGTCCGCGTACGCGCCGGCGTCCATCAGGATCTGGGCCTCGACCTTGACCAGGCGGCCCTCCGCGTCCGCGTGGTGGCGGTAGCGCAGCAGGGTCGGGTGGCGGTGGGTGTGGCCGAGGAAGGACTCCTCGCGGGTGGCGGCCAGCTTGACCGGGTGGCCCGTGCGCAGGGCGAGCAGGCCCAGCGGCAGCTGGAAGGCGGCGTCCTCGCGGTCGGCCGTGGCCCCCGGCACACCGGTGACCACGACACGGACCCGGTCCGGTTCGAGGCCGAAGCAGGCCGCGGCCAGGTCGCGGTCCAGGTGCGGGTCGGTGGAGGCGGTGTAGATCTCCACGCCGCCGTCGGGGCGGGGCACGGCGAGCCCGGCCTCGGCGCCGATGGGGGCGGGGTCCTGGCGGCCGATGCGGTACAGGCCCTCGACGACGACCTCGCCGGTGGCCTCCGGGTCGCCGTAGCGCAGCGGGATGTGCCGGATCAGGTTGCCGTCGGGGTGCAGGGGCGGGGCGCCGAAGGCCTGCTCGGGGTCGGTGACGGCGTCGAGGAGCTCGTACTCGACGATGATCGCGGCGGCCGCGAGGCGCGCCGTGTCGGGGTGGTCGGCGGCGACGGCGGCGATGGGCTCGCCGTGGTGGCGGACCACGTCGTGCGCGAAGACCGGGCGGTCGGCGATGCGCCGGCCGTGGGTGGTGGCGCCGGGGACGTCGGCGTGGGTGACGACGGCGCGCACGCCCGGCATCTCGGCGGCGGCCGAGGTCTCGATGGACAGGATGCGGGCGTGGGCGTGCGGGGAGCGCAGCACGGCGGCCCACAGCAGGCCCTCGGCCCACAGGTCGGCGGCGTACGGGAAGGTGCCCTCGGTCTTGGCGCGCGCGTCGGCGGGTGCGACGGAGACCCCGATGCCGCGGGGTACGGCCGTCTCCGCGGCCTCGGCCGGGCCGCCGCCGGGCGCGCCGGAGCCCGGGGCGGCGCCGGTGGTGACGGTCATCGTGGTCGTCGCCGTCGCGGTCGCCGAGCCCGCCGAGCCTGCCGCTCCCGCCGGGCCTGCCGCGCCCGCCGCGTCCTGCCCGCTCACGCCATGCCTCCGTTGTGGTGGATCCCGCCCTCGCCGGGCTGGGCCTGGTGCGGGATGCGCATCTCGATGCCCGCCGCCGGTGGGCCGGCCGCCGTCTGCGGCGCGCCTGTTCCGTCGGCCTGCGCCTCGGCGGCGGCCGTCGCCTCGCGCTCGGCCACGACCTCGCGGACGGCCTCCAGGACGCCCTTGTAGCCGGAGCAGCGGCACAGGTTGCCGCACAGGGCCTGGCGGGTCTCCAGGTCGCTGGGGGCGTGGTTGCCCTCCAGCAGGTCGTGGATGGTCATGGCCATGCCGGGCACGCAGAATCCGCACTGCACCGCACCCGAACGGCACAACGCCTGCTGCACGTCGGAGAGTTCCCCGCCGCTCGCGAGGCCCTCCACCGTACGGACCTCGCTGCCCGCGGCCGTCGCGGCCGGGACCAGGCAGGAGGCGACGAGCCGGCCGTCGACCTGCACGGCGCACGCACCGCACTCGCCCTGCGAGCAGCCGTCCTTGGCGCCGGCGAGGCCGAGGCGCTCGCGCAGCACGTACAGCAGGGACTCGCCGATCCAGGCCCCGGTGACGGGGCGGTCGGCGCCGTTGACGCGCAGCACGTAGGACGCAGACGGGTGTTCGTGGTGGGCGACGGCCGCGGCGGCCGCCTGGTCTTCCTCGTACGAGGGCCCCGCGCCCGGGAGTCCTTCGGCGGTACCCGCGGCCGGCGGTGCCACGGCGATGTCCGCGGTGTCCGCAGCCGGTGCGGGCGCGGCCCCGGCTTCGCCCGGGCCACCGGCGGCGGCTCCGCCGAAGCCGTGGTCGTGGCCGTGGCCGTGGCCGTCCGTACCGTCCGGCTCCGCGGCGGCAGCCGCCGCAGCGGCGTCGAAGCCGCCGCCGAGGGTGTCCCCGGGGCCGTGGCCCGGGCCCTCGCTGCCGGCCTGCCCGCGGCCGTCACCGCGGCCCTTGGCCTCGCCGTCCCCGGCGGGCAGGCCCTGGCCGTGCGGGTCGCCCGCGCCCTGCGCCAGGGCGTCGCCGCGGCCGAGGGTGTGCCCGTGGCCCTCGTCCCGGCCGTCGGCCGAGCCGTGGGCGAGGACTTCGCCGCGCCCGAGCGTGCCGCCGGGGCCGTCCGCCTGGTCGTGGCCGTCGGCCGGGCCCTGCGCGAAGCTCTGCCCGTGCCCGTCGGTGCCGGCCGGGCCGCTCGCCTCGGTCTCGGCGTGGGCGGCAGCCGGGCCGTGGCCCTGGCCGGGAGCGCCGGCCAGGTCGTGCGCGCCGGTCGGCGCGTGCGCTTCCGCCGCCTCGCGGGCATCGGCCGGCCCCTGGCCGAGGGTGGTGGTGTCGTGGGCGTACGGCCGGCCGTGGCCGTCGGTGTCGGCCGGGCCGTCGGCCAGGGCCTGCGCGTACGGCCGGCCGTGCCCGTCCGTGGCAGCCGGGCCGTGAGCGCCGGTCAGGCCATAAGCCTCGGCCGGGCCGTGGCCGCCGGTCTGGATCTGCGCGTACGACTGGCCGTGCCCGTCGGTGGCAGCCGGGCCGTGAGCTCCTGCCGAGCCGTGAGCCTCCGCCGGGCCGTGGCCGTCAGCCGGCCCCTGCACGTAGGTCTCGCCGTGGCCGTCGGTGCCGGCCGGGCCGTGAGCGCCGGCCAGCCCGTAGGCGTCCGCCGGGCCATGGCCGCCGGCCGGGCCCTGCGCGTACGACTGGCCGTGCCCGTCGGTGCCGGCCGGGCGGTGAGCATCAGCCGGACCGTGACCGCCGGCCGGGCCCTGCGCGTACGACTGCCCGTGCCCGTCGGTGGCAGCCGGACCGTGACCGCCGGCCAGGGCCTGCGCGTACGGCTGGCCGTGCCCGTCCGTGGCAGCCGGGCCGTGGCCCTGGCTCTGAGCGCCGGCCGGGCCGTGGCCGGGCTGGGCCTGGGCGTGGCTGTCGCCCTGGCCCTCGGCGCCCGCCGGGGCGTGGCCGTGGCCGGTGGCCTGGGCGCGGACGTAGGGGCGGGTCAGGCTGTTCGGGGTGCCCGCGGGCCGGGTGGTCTCGGCGGCCGCGGTGTGCGGCGCGGCGAACGCGCCGTGGCCGTGGCCGTCGGTCTGGCCGGCGTACGGCGCCGCCGCATCGGCCGGCCGGGTTCCGTCGGGCGCCGAGGGGGCGTGTTCGTGCGCCCGCGTGAACGGGCCCTCCGGGTCCGCGTGGGCGGGCGCGGCCGCTGCGGCGTGCGCCGGGTCGCCCTCCGGGAGGGTGCCCACGCCGGGGCCGCCCAGGACGCGCGGACCGCGGCTGGGGGCGCCGACGCCGGGCCCGCCGAGGCTGCGCAGGCCCGCGCCCGAGGTGCCGGGGGTGGTGCCCTGGGCGTCGGGCAGGACGCCCGAGCTCAGCGGGGCGTCCGCCCGCGCGCTCTCGAAGCCGGGGTGCGTCGCCCACGGGGCGGGGGCCCCGCCCGGCAGGGTCACGGGGGCCTGGCTCCAGTCGGCGTGCAGGGTGTCCGGGCGGAACTCGCCGGTCTCCTCGCCGAGTTCCGGCAGGGTCCACTGGCCCGTGGCGACCGGCTCGGCCTCCCGCACCGCGTCGGGGAACTGCCACTCGGCCGTGGCCCCGGGGTCCTCGTCGCCCTCGGCGGCCCCCTCGGACCCGGCCCCGGCGCCGGCCACCGCCGCCTCCGGACCCGCGTCCGCGAACGCCGCGGCGACCGACGCCGGGATCGGGATCGAGGCCGGGATCGGCCCGCCGACCGGCGCCGCAGCCGCAGCCGCAGCCGCAGCCGCAGCCGCAGCCGCAGCTCCATCCTGCGCACCGGTGTCGCCCGCGTTCCCCGGCGCGTCCGGCCACTGCGCCGGGATCGTCCACGTCCCCGTGGCCGCCGGGTCCGTCGTGGCGGCCCCCAGCGGAAGGATCATCGGCGGCGGGACGTACCCGTGCCCGGGCGCGGCCAGCGGCTCGCCGGTGCCGAGCGCGTCCAGCATCTCCGGCGGCAGGCTGACGAACGCCGTCGCGTCGGAGTCGAACCCGGCGCCCTGCGGCACCGGCTCCCAGCCCCACGCGGCGCCTGGCCGGCCCGCTTCCCCCGTCGTTCCGCTCACGTTCTCGTTCGTCTCACTCATGAGGTCAGCGCCCTCCCCAGGGCCCTCCGTGCCAGCACGGCCACGGTGCGCCGCAGGTGCAGCACGCCCGGAGCCACAGGTTCCCCCTGGTCGGGTACGCAGGCGGCCGCGACGTAGTCGCCGAAGGCCTCCAGCGCTTCGGGGGCCAGGGTCCGCTCCCCGTCCCAGTCGATGAGCGAGGCCACCCACTGCTCGGCCTCCAGCGGCCGCAGCGGCATCGGGGCGACCGCGCCCACGGCGATGCGCACGCCCCGGCGCGCGGGGTCCAGTACGAGCCCCACGGATGCCACGGCGCGCCCCGGACCGGTGCGCCCGGTGGCCTTCAGGAAGACCTGCGGCGCGTGCAGCAGCGGCACGCGCACGAAGCCGATCAGCTCCCCGGGCCGCAGCATCTCGCGGCCCGCGAGCAGGTACGAGACCGGGATCTCCCGGCGCGCCCCGCCCGGGCCGACGATGACGAGGACGGCCTCCAGCGCGGCCAGCACGGGCAGCGCGTCGCCCGTCGGCGCGGCGCTGGCGATGTTGCCGCCGAGGGTGCCGGCGTTGCGGATCTGCGGCGGTCCGGCGGCGCGCGCGGCGGCGGCCAGTGCGGGCATCAGCGCGGCGAAGTCCGGGCGGCCCATGCGGGCGTGGGTCAGGCCCGCGCCGAGCAGTGCGTGCCCGTCCTCCTGGTACTGCCAGCCGCGGATCTCGTTGATCCGGCCGAGGCTCACCAGTCCGGCGGGCCGCAGCAGCCCGGCGTTGACGGCGGCCATGAGGTCGGTGCCGCCGGCCACGGGCACGGCGGCGGGCATGGCGGCGAGAGCCGCCACGGCCTCCTCGAGTGAGGCCGGCAGCATCACGGACTGCGCCGCCTGCGGTGTGTGCGGTGCCTGCGTGGTCAACCCAGCTGCCCCTTCCCGATGTCCCGGTCACGGCGCTCACGCCTGTCCGCCGTACGGTACGTGCTCACCGCCGGGACGTGGCAACTCTGGCACATCTTCCCCACCGCCCGGCGCGAGGGTCCGCCGGGCGCCCCCTAGAGCTCCCGGCCGTCCGGTTTTCCCCGTATCGACCGAATCGGCACAAACGGCGGAATCGCTGGAAATGATGCAATACGCCGTGATCGAGGGAGAGTTCCGGAGAGGTCCGCAGAGTTCCCGACAACCCCCGAGAACGTAGGACGTCCCGGATTGATCAGGAGTTCCCCAGAAATCCCCGGAGTTCTCCGAAGATCCACGGCGATCCACCGCGGCCCACCTCCGCCCCATTCCGCTCCCCGGCTCCCCCGCCCCATGCGCCCCCGTCACACGTTCGGCGGTACACCCTCGATCGGGCGTCCGAGCACGCCCGGCCGCCGCTGCCACGGCAACGGCCCGCCGGGCGGCCGGTGGTCGACGCCGAGGGCGTCCAACCGCCGCCGGTGGCCCGCCATCCGCGCCTCGAATCCCGCGTAGTCCCGCTCGGCGGGCGCCGGCAGCCGCGACCACACCGCCTCCGCGAACGCCGCCAGCCGGGGGAACACCTGGTAGTCGACCCGGCTCCGGTTCTCCGCCACCTCGGTCCACATGTTCGCCTGCGCGCCCAGCACCCGGGCCGCGGCCGCCGTCCCGGACAGCTCGGGCGGCACCGGCTCGAAGCGGTAGACGTCCTCCAGGGTGCGCACGTACCCGATCGGCACCGGCTCTCCGGGACCCGGCGCCTGACGGTGGTCCAGGTAGACCTGCTGCTCGGGGCACATCACCACGTCGTGGCCCGCCTCGGCGGCGGCGATCCCGCCCGCACAGCCGCGCCAGGAGGACACCGCCGCGCCGGGGGCGAGCCCGCCCTCCAGGATCTCGTCCCAGCCGATCAGCCGCCGCCCGCGCGCCGCCAGCCAGCCGTCGAAGTGCCGGACGAACCAGGACTGCAGCCCGTCCTCGCCGTCCACGCCCAGCTCCCGGATCCGCTGCTGCGCGGCCGGCGAGGCGCGCCACTGCACCTTGGGGCATTCGTCGCCGCCCACGTGCACGAACGGCGAGACGTCCGCCGGGAACAGCTCCAGGACCTCCTCGAACACGCCCTCGTAGAAGCGCAGCACGGCCTCGCTCGGCGCGAGGACGTTCTCGCTGATCCCCCAGTCGTCCCACACGCCGAGCGCCGCCGTGTCGACGACGTCGGTGTTCCCCAGTTCGGGGTACGCGGCGATCGCCGCCTGCGAGTGACCCGGTACGTCGATCTCCGGGACCACCCGGACGTGCCGCTCGGCGGCGTACGCGACGATCTCGCGGATGTCGTCGTGGGTGTAGAAGCCGCCGTGCGGGGTCTCGTCCCACAGCGGCGAGGCCCGGTGCCCCCGGCGGCTGCGCGGCCGCCAGGCGCCGACCTCGGTGAGCCGCGGGTGGCGCCGGATCTCGATGCGCCAGCCCTGGTCGTCCGTCAGGTGCAGGTGCAGGACGTTGAGCTTGTGGGCGGCGAGCAGGTCGATGTAGCGCAGGACGCCGTCCTTGGGCGTGAAGTGCCGGGCCACGTCGAGCAGCAGCCCGCGCCAGCCGAAGCGGGGGGCGTCCTGAAGGGTGCCGCGGGGCAGGCTCCAGGCCCGTTTGCCGCCCCCGGTGGGTGCGCGCCGGTACGCGTCGGGGCCGAGCAGCTGACGGAGCGTCTGGGCGGCCCAGAACAGGCCCGCGGGCGAGGCTCCGGACAGCTGCGCGCCGCGGCCGTCTACGGTGAGCGCGTACCCCTCGGGGCCGAGGCGCCCGGCGAGCGCCCCGTCGAGGCGGAGCCGGATCCCGCCCGGGTCCGGCCCGACTCCCGCGTCCCCGTCGCCGGCGGCTCCGCGGCCCCTGCCGCCCCCCGGGCCCTGCAGGTCGCCCGGCGGGAGGTCCCAGCCGGTGGCGGCGCCCAGCTCGCGGCGCAGCCAGCGCGCGGTGCCCCCGGTGCCGGGTACGGCGTCGAGCACCGGGGCGGGGCCGAACACGTACGGCGGCGCGTCCTCGTGCCAGTCGGCGGTCAGGGGTGCGGGGATCAGGTCCATGCGTCGGCTGCCCTTCGCTCGCAGGCGTCGCGTCGCCGCGTTGCGCCGGTCGCAACGCCGGTTCCGCAGGGTGCTGCTCCGTTGCGCCGCCGACCCTAGTACGGCGAAGGCCCCCGGGGTACGCGTGTGCGCACCCCGGGGGCCCTGCCCCGGTCCCGCGGAAGCGGACCTGCTCGTCCTGGCGGACCTACTGGTCCTTGCCGCCCTTGTCCTTGTCCCCGCCGGGGCCCATGGACTCGTAGATCTCCTTGCACATGGGGCAGACCGGGTACTTCTTCGGGTCCCGGCCCGGCACCCAGACCTTGCCGCAGAGCGCGACGACGGGGGTCCCGTCGAGCGCGCTCGCCATGATCTTGTCCTTCTGGACGTAGTGGGCGAAGCGCTCGTGGTCGCCGTCGCCGTGGGACACCTGCGGCGTCGGCTCTACGAGGGTCCCCGTACCAGTCCCGCGCTCGGGCTCAAGAGTGCTCATGCAAGCCAGGGTACCGACCTCGGCCCCGGTCAGTTGAGCGACGGGTCGTCCGGGTACGTCGCGACCATGGCCAGGTCGCTGCGCTGGCGGCGCAGCACCGCGCGCCACAGCCGCTGCGGGTCGGGGAAGGAGATGTCGCCGGGCTCGGACTCCACCACGTACCAGGCGCCGTCGCCGAGCTCGTCCTCCAGCTGGCCCGGGCCCCAGCCCGAGTAGCCGGCGAAGATCCGCAGCGAGCCGAGGGCCGTGGCCAGGAGCTCCGGCGGGGCCTCTAGGTCGACCAGGCCGATCGCGCCGTGCACCCGGCGCCAGCCGAGCGGCCCCTCCTCACCCGGGATGACGGCCACGCCGAGCGCGGAGTCCAGGCCGACCGGGCCGCCCTGGAAGACGACGCCCGGGTCGCCGGCCAGGCCCGCCCAGGGCAGCAGGATGTCGCCGACGCCCACGGGGGTCGGCCGGTTGAGGACCACGCCGAGCGAGCCCTGCTCGTCGTGGTCGAGCAGGAGCACCACCGCGCGGTCGAAGTTCGGGTCCGCGAGGGCGGGGGTGGCCACGAGCAGCCGCCCGGTCAGGGAGGACACCTCGGTCATGCCGACATGATCTCGCACATTCGCCCTTCAGGGGGAGCGGAAGAAACCGAATCGCACGCAGGCGCGGGCGCACGGCAGCAGACAGGAGCGCGCGGCGCCGCTTGCGGAACCGCTCCGCCGCCCGGAATGCGACACTCCGCCATGAGGTGGGCACGGAGGGTGTTGTGGCCAAGTCATGACATCCAAACGGCCGCGTCGGCCTTACGAACAACGGGCCGACGCCCCTTACCCTTTTCCCTGGTCCCTGCCCACCTCCCCCTGGCACAGCCGGGAGGACCCCTCCGGAACGCGAGATTCATGACCGGCACAGACTGTGACGACGTACTGCTTGTCCATGGCGGAACCCCGCTCGAGGGCGAGATCCGTGTCCGCGGTGCGAAGAACCTCGTGCCCAAGGCCATGGTGGCCGCTCTGCTCGGCAGCGAACCCAGCCGGCTCCGCAACGTTCCCGACATCCGCGACGTCCGCGTCGTCCGCGGCCTGCTCCAGCTGCACGGCGTGACCGTGCGCCCGGGCGAGGAGCCGGGCGAGCTGGTCCTGGACCCGACGCACGTCGAGAGCGCGAACGTCGCCGACATCGACGCCCACGCGGGCTCGTCCCGCATCCCGATCCTCTTCTGCGGCCCGCTGCTGCACCGCCTCGGCCACGCCTTCATCCCGGGCCTGGGCGGCTGCGACATCGGCGGCCGGCCGATCGACTTCCACTTCGACGTGCTCCGCCAGTTCGGCGCGACCATCGAGAAGCGCGAAGGCGGCCAGTACCTCGAGGCACCGCAGCGCCTGCGCGGCTGCAAGATCCGCCTCCCGTACCCGTCGGTCGGCTCGACCGAGCAGGTGCTGCTCACGGCCGTCCTGGCCGAGGGCGTGACCGAGCTCAGCAACGCCGCGGTCGAGCCGGAGATCGAGGACCTCATCTGCGTCCTGCAGAAGATGGGCGCCATCATCTCGATGGACACCGACCGCACCATCCGGATCACCGGTGTGGACCGCCTCGGCGGCTACAACCACAAGGCGCTCCCGGACCGCCTGGAGGCCGCCTCCTGGGCTTCCGCGGCGCTGGCGACCGGCGGCAACATCTACGTGCGCGGCGCCCAGCAGCGCTCGATGATGACCTTCCTGAACACGTACCGGAAGGTCGGCGGCGCCTTCGAGATCGACGACGAGGGCATCCGCTTCTGGCACCCGGGCGGCCCGCTCAACGCGATCGCCCTGGAGACGGACGTCCACCCCGGCTTCCAGACCGACTGGCAGCAGCCGCTGGTCGTCGCCCTGACCCAGGCCACGGGCCTGTCGATCGTCCACGAGACGGTCTACGAGTCCCGGCTCGGCTTCACCTCGGCGCTCAACCAGATGGGTGCTCACATCCAGCTGTACCGCGAGTGCCTGGGCGGCTCGGCGTGCCGCTTCGGCCAGCGCAACTTCCTGCACTCGGCGGTCGTCTCCGGCCCCACCAAGCTGCAGGGCGCCGACCTGGTCATCCCCGACCTGCGCGGCGGGTTCTCGTACCTGATCGCGGCGCTGGCGGCCGAGGGCACCTCGCGGGTCCACGGCATCGACCTCATCAACCGCGGCTACGAGAACTTCATGGAGAAGCTCGTGGAGCTGGGAGCCAAGGTCGAGCTCCCCGGCGGCGACCTCGTCTGAGGCCCCGCCACGGCCCCCAGGGGCCCTGAACAGGCCGAAGGGCGGCCACCCCACGGGGTGGCCGCCCTTCGGCGCTTCTGCGTCCTGCACGGCGTGTCTGTGCGGCGTACCGAGCGGCGTGCTGCACGACTCGCGCACGCCCGCACACGCCTGCCGTCCCGAGCGCCTGTGCGGCGCTCGGCACAAGGGCGGACTTACTTGCCCTTGGCGGCTTCCTTGAGCTTGGAGCCCGCGGAGACCTTCACGCTGTAGCCGGCCGGGATCTGGATGGGGTCGCCGGTCTGCGGGTTGCGCGCGGTGCGAGCGGCACGGTGGGTGCGCTCGAAGGTCAGGAAGCCGGGGATGGTGACCTTCTCGTCGCCCTTGGCGACGATCTCGCCGACGGTCTCGGCGAGCGCGGCCAGAACGGCGTCGGCGTCCTTGCGGGTCACCTCGGCGCGCTCGGACAGAGCGGCCACCAGCTCACTGCGGTTCATGTTGTACTCCCGTGTTCAACTTGCCTTGGAGGCGTGAGATCGAAGCCGATGCTGCCAGGGCCCTCGGACAGTCCCCGGACCCGGGTCTGAACGTCAGACCCTCGCGCCCGGTTACGCATCCTGCCCCCACCAGCGGCGGGAACGCCAATCCGGCACCCGCCAACGTCACACGAAAAGCGCCACAGTCACGCCTCGGTGACGCTCCGTCCGCACTGGTGGGATGCGGGCCCCGGTCCTCGCGGGCATCCCCGCAACCCTAGAGGCGCCCCGGCGGGCCCGCATCCCGCGACGCGCCGGTACGGGCCTCAGGCGGACGTGGGGGTCGTCACAGCGGCCTGGGCGGCCTTGCGGACCGCGCCGGCCACGGCGCCCGCGACCTTGTCGTTGAAGACGGACGGGATGATGTAGTTCGCGTTCAGCTCGTTCTCGCCGACGACGTCCGCCAGCGCGCTCGCGGCGGCCAGCATCATGTCGGTGTTCACGGTGCGGGACTGAGCGTCCAACAGGCCGCGGAACACGCCGGGGAAGACCAGCACGTTGTTGATCTGGTTCGGGAAGTCGGAGCGGCCGGTGGCCACGACGGCGGCGGTCTGGCGGGCGACGGCCGGGTCCACCTCCGGGTCCGGGTTCGCGAGCGCGAACACGATCGCGCCTTCCGCCATCGCGGCGACGTCCTCGCCGGACAGGACGTTGGGGGCCGAGACGCCGATGAACACGTCGGCGCCGACCACGGCCTCCTTCAGAGTGCCCGTGTAGCCCTCGGGGTTGGTGTTGTCCGCGATCCAGCGCAGCGGCGAGTCCTCGTCGGCGTCGACCAGGTCGGGGCGGCCCGCGTGCACCACGCCGTGGATGTCGGCGCTCACGACGTTCTTCACGCCGGCGGCCAGGAGCAGCTTCAGGATGGCGGTGCCGGCCGCGCCGGCGCCCGACATGACGACCTTCACGTCCCCAACTGCCTTGCCCACGACGCGAAGTGCGTTGGTGAGGGCGGCGAGGACGACGATGGCGGTGCCGTGCTGGTCGTCGTGGAAGACCGGGATGTCCAGGGCCTCGCGCAGCCGGGCCTCGATCTCGAAGCAGCGCGGCGCGGAGATGTCCTCGAGGTTGATGCCGGCGAAGCCGGGGGCGATGGCCTTGACGATGGCGACGATTTCGTCGCTGTCCTGGGTGTCCAGGCAGATCGGCCAGGCGTCGATGCCCGCGAAGCGCTTGAAGAGGGCCGCCTTGCCCTCCATGACCGGCAGTGCGGCCTTCGGGCCGATGTTGCCCAGGCCCAGGACGGCGGAGCCGTCCGTCACGACTGCGACGGAGTTGCGCTTGATGGTGAGGCGGCGCGCGTCCTCGGGGTTCTCGGCGATGGCCATGCACACGCGGGCGACGCCGGGGGTGTAGATCATCGAGAGGTCGTCGCGGTTGCGGATGGGGTGCTTGGACGCCATCTCGATCTTGCCGCCGAGGTGCATCAGGAAGGTGCGGTCGGAGACCTTGCCCAGGCTGACGCCCTCGATGCCGCGGAGCTTGCCGACGATCTCGTCCGCGTGCGCGGTGGAGGTCGCGGCGATGGTGACGTCGATCCGGAGCTTCTCGTGGCCGGAGGCGGTCACATCGAGGCCGGTGACCGAGCCACCGGACGACTCCACGGCGGTGGTGAGCTGGGAGACCGCGGTTCCGCTCGCGGGCACTTCCAGGCGGACCGTCATCGAGTACGAGACGCTGGGCGCCGTTGCCATGGCCGTGTTCCTCTTCTGTCCCTGTTTCTTCTGTTACGCACAGGGTCCCGCTACACGGCAGGTGTGGCAGGACCTGTTGTCCGATCGTCCCACCTACTGGCCAGTAGCAGGTAACTCGCTACGAATTTCGGAAAGGCTCTTCCACCATACGAGATAGATCCGGGTCGGGGAAGCGTAGGCGGATACGAAAAAGGTCCGCGCCCCCGGAGAACCGGGAGCGCGGACCTGGTGAAACGTCTACGACACCGACCCGCCATGCTCGCCTCGCGGCAAGTGGTCGCTCTAAGCGACGAAGGTTGGGCCCGGGGGCTTGGATCGAGCCGGTGTCGTACCCAGGCTAACAAAGGATCCGCGCCACCGAGCCCCCTCGGGGCAGTCGGTCTCGTCCCACCACGCGTGTGGCCGCGGGCCATCCGGCCCATCGGGGCCGGACGGCCGCCGCACCGGAGGCCCCCCTGCTACGCCCGCAGCAGCGACGGCACGCCGGCCGCGTCGGGCTCGTCGCGCCCGGTGGAGATCACCGTCAGCTGCTGCGTCGCGCGCGTCAGCGCCACGTACAGCACCCGCAGGCCCGCCGGGGACTCGCCCGCCTCGACCTCCTCGCGGGTGGTGCCGCCGGCGATCTCCGCCGGGGAGACCACCACGGTGGCGTCGTACTCCAGGCCCTTGGCCTCCAGGCTGCCGAGCGCCACCGCCCGCTCGCCCAGCTCCGCCAGCCAGCCGGCGGCCTCGGTGCGCCGGTCCATGGAGACCACCACGCCGACGGTGCCGTCCACCTGCTCCAGCAGCCGCCGGGTCTCCTCGCGCACCACGGACCCCAGATCGCCCTCGGCGGCCGTGAAGCGGGGCTCCAGACCGGTCGAGCGCACCGCGGTCGGCGGCTCCATGCCGGGCATCGCCAGGCGCAGCACGCGGGCGGCGATCTCGGCGACCTCCGCGGGGTTGCGGTAGTTCACCGTCAGGGTGAAGCGCCGGCGCGGCCGCGTCCCGAGGGCCTCGTCACGGGCGGCGGCCGCCTCCTCCAGGTCGATCCACGAGGACTGCGCCGGGTCGCCGACCACCGTCCAGGTGCCGTGCCGGCCGCGCCGGCCGACCATCCGCCACTGCATCGGCGTCAGGTCCTGCGCCTCGTCGACGATCACGTGCGCGTACTCGGTGCGCTCCGCCGCGAGCCGCTCGGCCCGCTCCCACTGGGTCTCCTCGCGGGTCGGCATCAGCTCCTCCAGCCCGGTGAGCTGGTCCAGCGGGTCCAGCTCCCGCTTGCGCTTGGGCCGGGCCGGGGCGCCGAGCAGCTGCTGCAGCTCGTCGAGCAGCGCCACGTCGTGCACGGAGAGCGGTCCGCGGCCGTCGGGGCCGATGCGGCGCAGCGAGCGCGCCATGCGGCGGGCCTCGCGCGGGTTCAGGACCCGGCGCGACCAGCGGGAGAGCCGCCGCTCGTCGGCCAGGGCGGCGAGGACCCCGCGCGGGGTCAGCTCGGGCCACCAGGCGTTCAGGAAGTCGATGAAGACGTCCTCGGTGGAGATGTCCTCGTCGAACGCCGAGCGCAGTTCGGCGGCGAGCTCCGGGTCGCTGTGCCGGCCGGCCGCGCCGGTCTTGGCGTACAGGGCGTCGAGCAGGAGCTTGCGGGCGCGCGGGCGCAGCAGGTTGACCGGGGCGGTGCCGCCGAGGACGTTCTGCCGGATCCGGTCCAGCTCGGCGGCCTCCAGCTCCTGCCGCTGCCCGAAGGCGACGACGCGCAGCCGCTCGGGCGCGTCGCCGAGCTCCAGGGCGCCGCGGACGGCCTTGCGGAGCACCTTCAGCATCCGGGAGGAGCCCTTGATGCGGGCCACGGCGGGCTCGTCGTACGCGGTCGCCTCGGCGCCGTCGACCAGCGAGCCCAGCGCGCGGATGGCGACCTGGCCCTCCTCGCCGAGCGAGGGCAGGACGCCCTCGGTGTACGCGACGAGCAGCGGGGTGGGCGAGACGATCAGGATGCCGCCCGCGTAGCGGCGCCGGTCCTGGTAGAGCAGGTAGGCGGCGCGGTGCAGGGCGACGGCGGTCTTGCCGGTGCCCGGTCCGCCCGCGACCTCGGCGACGGAGGCGGCGGGGGCCCGGATGACCAGGTCCTGCTCCGCCTGGATGGACGAGACGATGTCGCGCATCGTGTGCGTACGGGCCCGGCCGAGCGCGGCCATGAGGGCGCCGTCGCCGATGGCGGGCAGCTCGCGCCCGTCGAGGAAGGCGGTGACCTCCGGGCGCATCAGGTCGTCCTCGACGCCGAGGACCTTGCGGCCCTTGGAGCGGATGACGCGGCGGCGCACGACGCGGCCGGGGTCCTTGGGCGTGGACCGGTAGAACGGCGCGGCGGCCGGCGCGCGCCAGTCGATGACCAGCGGCGAGTAGTCGGCGTCGAGGACGCCGATGCGGCCGATGTGCAGGGTCTCGGCGATGTCGGCCGTCAGGTCCTCGCGGATCGCGTCGTCGGCGGGGGCGACGGAGGTGTAGGCGCCGTCCGGGCCGCGCTCGCCGTCCTTGCCGAGGACGAGGTCGATGCGGCCGAAGAGGAAGTCCTCGAACTCGTTGTTCAGCCGGTTGAGGTGGATCCCGGCCCGGAAGACCTGGGCGTCGCGCTCGGCCAGCGCGCCGGGCGTGCCGACCTGGCCGCGCTTGGCCGCGTCGTTCATGAGGAACTCGGCCTCGTCGATCTTCTCCTCGAGGCGGCGGTACACCTGGTCCAGGTGCGTCTGCTCGATCGCGATCTCCCGATCGCGGACGGAATCCGCCGTGCTGTCGACAGCGGCATCCTGCGCGGCCACCAAGGCCCCCTTCTGACGTGCGTGGGCGACCGTCAACCGTACGCGAATCCGCGCCCGGTCCGCACGCCCGTTCCGGTGGCGGGACGAAGATCACCGGTCGGGGCGGGCGGCGAGGACGCGGCGCCGGTGGCGGGCGACGCGCTCGCGGTTGCCGCACAGCTCGCTGGAGCACCAGCGGCGCCGGTGGCCGCGGGAGGTGTCCAGGTAGACGCGGGTGCAGCCGTCCCCGGCGCAGGCGCGCAGCAGGGCCCGGTCGCCGGGGTCGGTGAGCAGTTCCACGGCGTCGCGGGCGACCGCGGCGAGCAGCGCGCCACACTCCACGCCGCCGCACAGCTCCCGTACGAGGTGCCCTTCGCGGTCGGGGACGGCACACAGTCCCGGGGGTGGGCCGGCGGCCAGCGCGTTGACCCGGGCGAGTGCCGCCCCGTCGGGCCCGGCCCCGGCGAGGGCGGCGCGCACGAGGCTGCCCACGTCGGCGCGGAGCACCCGGAAGGCGGCCACCCAGTCGGGGCCGACCCGGGCGAGCGGCGTCCGGTCGGGGACGAGCCCGGCTCCGGCGAGCCACAGCCGCAGCCCGTCTCCGTCCTTGATCTGCTCGGCGCCCGCGGGGGCGGCGCCGGTGGCCACCAGGTCCAGGCAGATCCGCCCGGAGTCGAACCACATGACCGTCACCGCCTCTGGTCCAGGGCCGCGGCCTTCAGAGTGCCCCTCGGCGGGTCGATGCGGAACCCCCCGTACGGGCGGCGGCGCGGGCCGGGGCTACGCCGGCGGGTCGTCGTGCAGGAGCCGCTGGAAGAGGCGGTGGTCGCGCCAGGCGCCGTTGATGTGCAGGTACTTGGGGGCGAGCCCGATCTGCTCGAAGCCCGCCTTGGCCAGGACGCGCTGCGAGGCGGTGTTGTCGATGAGGGTGCCGGCCTCCACCCGGTGCAGGCCGAGCTCGTCGCGGGCGATCCGGCAGACCTCCAGGAGGGCGGCGGTGGCCACGCCCCTGCCGTTCCAGGCTCGGTCGACCCAGTAGCCGACGCCGCCGCTGCGGAAGGGGCCGAGCGTGATGCTGCCGAGGTTCATGATGCCGATGGGTGTGCCGCCGGCCTCCTCGGTCAGGACGTACGGGGCCATGCGGCCGCCGTCGCGCTCCTCCAGGAGGCCTTCGATGCGGGCGCGCTGGCCGGCCTCGGTGTAGTAGTCCTCGGAGCGCCACGGCTCGAAGGGCGCCATGTGCGAGCGGTTGCGCGCCAGTGCGTCGGCCAGTCCGGCGGCGTCGGCGACGTCGACGCACCTCATCCCCACCCCGTCAATGATCATCCGCGCACGCTAACCGAATGCGGGTCCGGCGGCCAGCCCTTGGCTCACGCCGCTGCCGCTGTCCCGCTGCGCGGAGCCGTTTCCCCACCCCGCCCCTTCCCGAACCGGGGGCTCCACCCCCGGACCCCCGCGCCTCAAACGCCGGCGAGGCTGATTAAGCCCGCGCGGCGTTTGAGCGCTGGGGGAGGGTCCGGGCGGAGCCCGGTTTCGGGAAGGGGCGGGGAGGGGAGGGGAGGGGAGGGGACGGACTCCGCGCAGCGGAACAGGGGCAGCGGACCCCGCGGGGCGTCACCGCCCCGGGGCGCACTCACCGGCGTCCAGCGCCAGCCGATAGCCCCGCTTGACCACCGTCTGGATCAGGTTCGCCGCGCCGAGCGCCCCCCGCAGCCGGGCCATCGCGGTCTCCACGGCGTGCTCGTCCCGCCCCGCGCCGGGCAGCGCCCGCAGCAGGTCGGCGCGGGAGACAACCCAGCCGGGCCGCCGGGCCAGGGCCCGCAGCAGGGCCATGCCGGCGGGCGGTACGGGGCGCAGCCCTGCGTCGATGAGGACGGCGTGGCCGCGGATCTCCAGGCGGTGCCCGGCGACCGGCAGCACCCGGGCCCGCCCGGGGAGTTCCTGGCACAGCAGCTGCACCAGCGGCCCCAGCCGGAACCGCTCCGGCTGGACGGTGTCGATGCCGTGGGCCTGGAGCGGGACGGCGGTGACGGGCCCGACGCAGGCGGAGAGCACCTGGCCCCGCAGCGCGGCCAGCACCGGTTCGGCGAGCCCGCGCTGTTCGGCCCGTGACAGCAGGGAGGCGGCCGCGGGGGCGGAGGTGAAGCTGACGGCGTCGACGCCGCCGCCCACCAGGGCGTCGAGCAGCCGGTCCAGCGGGCCGGGGTCCTCGGGGGGCATCCACCGGTAGACGGGGACCACGACCACCTCGGCCCCGCCGTCGCGCAGGGCCTCGACGAAGCCGGGCAGCGGCTCGCCGTGGAGCTGGATCGCGATGCGCCGGCCGGCGACGCCGGCGGCGAGCATCCGGTCGAGGACCTCTGCGAGGGACTCGGACTGCGGGGACCAGGCCTCGACGAGCCCGGCGGCCCGGATGGCGCCCTTGACCTTGGGCCCGCGGGCCAGGAGTTCGGCGGCCCGCAGCCGGCCGAGGAGCTCCTCGCCGATGCCCCAGCCGTCGGCGGCCTCGATCCAGCCGCGGAAGCCGATGGCGGTGGTGGCGACCACCGCGTCGGGCGGGCAGGCGAGCAGTTCCCTCGTGGCGGCGAGGAGTTCGCCGTCGTCGGCCAGTGGCACGATCCGCAGGGCGGGGGCGTGCAGGACGGTGGCGCCGCGCCGGCGCAGCAGGGCGATCAGGTCGTCGGCGCGCCGGGCGGCGGTGACGCCGACGGTGAACCCGGCGAGCGGGCCCGCGTCGGCGGCGCCCGTACCGGCGCCGGCGGCGTCCGTGGCGTCGGAACCGGCAGCGGCGCCCGTACCGGCAGCGGCGGCAGCGGCGGCAGCGGCGGTGTGCGTGTCGTCGTCCATGTGACCTGCCTTGCCCGTGGGTCGTTACCTGGTGCGCGCCCGCGTGTCGAGCAACGGGTACCGAGCCTGTCAACTCTGCGTGTCAGGCCCGGTTCCACCGTATTTCGTGGCCGTTAACCGCCGTTACACCGACGTGAGCTGCGGCTTCGCCGCCGCACCGGCCTCCGGCAGGAGTGCGGCCGCGGGCCGGCGAAGGTATACCGCCCAGGTGACCGCGCAGCACGCCGCGTAGAAGCCGAGGAAGGTGACGAAGGCCGCGGTACCGGAGCCCGAGGCCCGGAACGCCTCCCGGAAGACCAGGTTGATGCCCAGCCCGCCGAGCGCGCCGACCGCGCCGATGAGCCCCATGGAGGCTCCGGAGAGCCGGCGCCCGTACGCGGCCGCGTCCTCGCCGCCCATGCCGCGGGCCAGCGCCTTGGCCTGGAAGATGCCCGGGATCATCTTGTAGGTGGAGCCGTTGCCGATGCCGCTGAGGACGAACAGGGCGACGAAGCCGACGAGGAAGACGGTCAGCGACTCGCGCAGCGAGGCGGCGACGACGACCCCGGTGGCGGCGGCCATCGCCACGAAGACCCCGAGCGTGATGCGGGCGCCGCCGAAGCGGTCGGCGAGCGCGCCGCCCACCGGCCGGACCAGCGAGCCGAGCAGCGGCCCGATGAAGGTGAGGGAGGCGGCCTGCAGCGGGGTCCGGCCGAACTGTGTCTGGAGCACGAGCCCGAAGGCGAAGCTGTAGCCGATGAAGGAGCCGAAGGTGCCGACGTAGAGGAAGGCCATGATCCAGGTGTGGGCCTCGCGGACGGCCTCCCGGACGGCGCCGCCGTCGCTGCGCACGGGCGCCAGGTTGTCCATCCGCAGCAGGGCGAACACGGCCGCGGCCACGATCAGCGGCAGGTACGCGGCGAGCAGCAGCCGCGGGTGGCCGGCCCCGGCGGTGCCGATGACGAGGAGGGCGGCGAGCTGCACCACGGGCACGCCGATGTTGCCGCCGCCCGCGTTCAGGCCGAGCGCCCAGCCCTTCTTGCGCAGCGGGAAGAAGGCGTTGATGTTCGTCATGGAGGAGGCGAAGTTCCCGCCGCCGACACCGGTGAGGGCGGCCACGGCCAGGAAGGCCCCGTACGAGGTCCCGGGCTCCATGACGACCAGTGCGGCCGCGGTGGGCGCGAGCAGCAGCAGGGCGCTGACGACCGTCCAGTTCCGGCCGCCGAAGCGGGCGACGGCGAAGGTGTAGGGGATGCGGACGAGGGCGCCGACGCAGGTGGCCGTCGCGATCAGGAAGAACTTGCCGGACGGGTCGATCCCGTACGCGGGGCCCATGAACAGCACCATCACGGACCACAGGGACCAGATGGAGAAGCCGATGTGCTCCGAGAACACCGACCACAGCAGGTTGCGCCGGGCGATGCGCTCCCCGGACTCCTTCCAGAAGGCCTCGTCCTCGGGCTCCCACCGTTCGATCCAGCGGCCTGTGCGGCCTCCTTCGTGCGGTGCGGTCGTACGGGTGGTCATCACGCGCCTCCACAGCTGTCGGTCCGTGGTACCGACCGTAGGAACGGCGCGTTTCGGCCTCGGTCCCCGCCGGATGACCGGTGGGAAACCTTGCACTCACCCGCTGCCGGGAGAGCCTGTGAGCCCGCCGGGCAGCCAGCTCCCGGAGGGAGCGTCGAGCCAGCCGCCCTCGGCGGCGAGGCGGGCCGCGGCCCGGTGCAGGGCGTCGAGGCCGGGGTGGCCGAACCCCTTGCGCCACACCATCGACAGCGGGGACAGCGGCACCGGGTCCACCAGAGGCCGCTTCACGCAGCCGGGCAGGTCGAGGAACTCCACGCTGGCCAGTACGGGGTTGCGGGTCTTGGCCATGACCCGGCGGAACTCCTCCTTGCCCACCGCCACCGGGGCGGGCGGCGCCAGCGCGATGCCGCGCCCCTCGAACAGCTCGCGGGCGAGGCGGGTCCACTCCAGGGTCCGCGGGTTCCCGGCCCCGGCGTACACCCGCTCCCCGGCCAGCGCGTCCAGCGGTACGCGGGGCAGCGCGGCCAGCGGGTGCCCCTCGGGCAGCAGCACGGCGAGCGGCTCGTAGCGCACGAGCCGGTGGGCGAGGCGGCCGCGCAGCGCCGCATCGAGGCCCTCGACGTACCCGAACGCGACGTCCAGCCGGCCGGCGGCGACCTCGGCGGCGGCGTGGGTGAGCCCGCTCTCGAAGCGGGCCATCAGCTCGCACTCCGGGGCGAGTTCGCGGGCCCGCTCCAGGACGGTGCGGGCGCTGCCCGGCCCGTCGGTGTTGACGTCGACCAGGAGCGGGCGGGGGCCGGCGAACGCGGCGGCGAGCTCGTCGTGCGCGGCGAGCACCCGGCGGGCCAGCGGCAACAGCCGATCCCCGTCGGCGGTGAGCTCGACGGCGCGGGTGGTGCGGACGAACAGGGGGGCGCCCAGGGCCTGTTCGAGGCGGCGCACGTCCCTGCTGAGCGCCTGCTGGGCGGTGTAGAGGCGGGCGGCGGCGCGGGTGAAGTGCAGCTCCTCGGCCACGGCGGTGAAGGCGCGCAGCAGCCGGGGTTCCACATCGCGGGGATTCACCGGGCGAGACTAACAACAGAAGCGGGTGAATCAGCAGCGGATAGGTGTTGGACGCTGCCCGGCCCCGGCCCGGATCGTGGACACCATGCCGCACACCGCCCACGCCGCCCGCACCGCCCGGACCGCCCCTCCTGCCGCCCGTATGACCGTGACCGGCTCCACGCTGGTCCTCGCCGCTCCCCCGCGCCGCAGCGCCCGGGCGGCCGCCGCCCCGGGCCCGTACGCCCGGCTCTTCGCCCGGCCGGGCACCCGCGCCTTCACCGCGGGGAACCTGCTGGCGCGGCTGCCCATGGGGATGTTCGCCGTCAGCGCGGTCCTGATGATCGCCGGCCAGCGCGGCTCGTACGCCCTGGCGGGCTCGGTCACCGCGGCCGGCCTGGCGGCCACCGCCCTGGTCGCCCCGTGGACCGCCCGCCTGATCGACCGCCACGGCCAGGCCCGCATCGCCGTGCCGGCCACGCTGATCGCGGTCCTGGGCTCCTGCTCACTGGTGCTGTGCGTCCGGTACGGGGCCCCGGCCTGGACCCTCTTCGCCTCGTACGCGGCCACCGCGACCACCCCGAACATCGGCGGCATGTCCCGGGCCCGCTGGAGCCACCTGCTGGGCGGCTCGGGCGCCGAGCACCACACCGCGATGGCCTTCGAGCAGGCCGCCGACGAGCTGTGCTTCATGCTCGGCCCGGTGGTGGCGGCCCTCCTGTGCTCGGCCGCCTTCCCGGAGGCGGGCACCCTCACGGGCGCCGCCCTCCTGCTGGCGGGCATGCTCCTGTTCACCTCGCAGCGCGCCACGGAGCCGCCGCCCTCACGCCCCCGCGAGAAGCAGGCCCCCCTGCGCGCCCTCTACCCCCTGCTCGCCCTCTTCCTCCCGCTGGGCGTGGTGTTCGGCGCGATGGAGGTCGCCTCGATCGCCCACCTGAAGGCGCACGGGCTGGGCGCCTCGGTCGGCCTGGTCCTCGCCCTGCAGGCGGCGGGCTCCTGCGCGGCCGGCCTGCTGTACGGCACCCTCCGCGCCCGCAGCCTCGGCACCTGCCTGACCGCCCTGGCGGTGGCCATGTGCCTGCCCTGGGCGGCAGCGGCCACGGGCTCGGTGGCCCTGCTCGGCGCGGCCCTGCTCCTGGCGGGCATGGCCACGGCCCCGGTGATGGTCACGGCGATGTCCCGCATCCACACCGCCACCCCGCAGGCCCGCCTGAACGAGGGCATGACCCTGGCGGTCACCGCGATCATGGCAGGCATAGCCGCCGGCTCGTCCGCAGCGGGCACGGCGGTCGACCACTACGGCACGACCACCCCCTACGCCCTCCCCGCGGCCGCAGCCCTGACGGCCCTGGCCCTGGCCACCCGCCTCAGGCGGCCTTGAGTCGGGCGACGTCAGCGGCCCGGCCCAGAAGATCCCCTACCCCGGCCACGCCGCGGTAGCGGGACATCCCCTTCCGCAGCGCCTTTAAGGTGCTCGTCGCCCCGGCTGGACGACAAGGTGGTGTGCAGGTCCAGGAACTCCCCCCACGTCTGCGCGGCGGCTTCGATGTGCCGCATCTGCATCTGCCGGTCGGCGATGACCCCGAGGGCGTGCAGGCGGCCCTGCCGCTCCTGCGGGGAACGCGCCCGGTTGGAGCGGCGCAGGGCGTTGACGGAAGCCTCCCTGTCCCCGAGCCACCACATGACGTGCGCCTCGTGGAAATGGAAAGCAGCCTGGTCGTAGCCGCCGACCGCGTCCCGGCGGTCGTCCGCTTGGGACAAGGCGGTCTCGGTCTCCCGAAGGCGGGTCAGCGCGGTGCGCCGGTCGCCGGTCATGGACGCGGCCGCGGCCTGCTGTCCGCGCAGGAAGGCCACCAGGCGCGGTCCGGCAGTCGGCGCGGCCTCCGCCGCCGCGTCCGCCAGCTCCTGCGCCTTCGGCCCGTACCCCAGGTGCGACGCCTGGAGGCTCATGCCGCGCAGGGTCCGGCAGTAGGTGACGTGGTCCTCGGCGGATCCCGCCAGCTCGAGGGCCTGGTGGTAGTAGCGCTGGCCGAGGCCCTGCTGCTCCTCGAACATCGCCATCCACCCCGTGAGGTAGACCAGGTCGGATGCCGCGGCGAGCATGCTCTTGCGCACCCGGTCCGTCCCGTCGGCCCGCAGGTACGGGGTGACGGTGTTGGCCAGGAAAGCGGCCGCCATCGGACGGGCGTGCCCGGCTCCGATCTCGTCCAGGATCTCGGCGATCTTGTCGGTCATCAGCCGGACGGTCTCCACGTCGGACGCACCGATCCGTACGGTCCGACCGGCGGAAGCCGCCTCGGCCCGGCCGGCGAGCTCCTCGAACCGCGGCACGCCCAAGGTGGCCGCGTACATCCCGACCCCCAGGACGCTGCGTCGCGACGGGTCCATGTCGGCCCGGCTCAGGTCCGCCACGGCGGTCACGGCATCGCCGTCGGCGGCGGCACCGGCGGCCTCTGCCGCCCAGCCGAGCTCCGCCGAGGTCACGGGCCGCCCGAGCAGCCGTGAAAGCGCTTCCGCGACCGCCGGGCGGGCCTCCGGCTTCGGCACGCTGCCGGCGAGCCAGTGCGAGACAGCGGTCTTGTCGTAGTGGGCGGTAGCACCCCGTTCCGCGATCACCACGTTGACGCGGCGCGCGAGCTGGGCGTTGCCCACGCCGGCTTCGGCCATCAGCCGGGCGAGGGCCTCGTTCGGTGTGCGTGTCCGTGCTGCCATCGGTGAACCCCCGAGCCGTACAACGCGTTCCACCCTGCCGCCAGTGTGCTCCCTTCTCCCGTGCTCCATACCCGCGTTGGATGGATGCGAGCCGAGCGGAGGCCGCCGAAATGAGCCCCGTCCCGCCTCCGCTCGGCACGTATGACCGCGGCCGTCCCGCCTCCGTCTCCGGCAGGCGCGGGCGTCGTCCCTACGAAGAAGCAGGTGTGCAGCGATGAGCACGGAATCCGACCACCCCCGCCACGGCCTCCGGGTCGTCGGCGACACCCTTTCCGCCCAGGTCGGCTCCGGCTGGGCCGGTGTGGACGCCGATCAGGCCTACGTGTGGATCAGGCTCGGGTCAGGCCGCGAGGCACAAGCGCTCATGCGGGACGTCCGTCGGCTGGCCGAGTGAGCCCGAAGGCTCTTCCTGGGGTGCCGGAATACGGCGGAGGTCCGGCAGCAGTTTCCGTACGAGGGTGATAGGGGGAACGAACGTCCGACGAAAACACCACCGCGTGGCAGGAGACCGTCTACCTTCTGCGCTCTCCTGCGAACGCCCGTCGCCTCATGGAAGCCGTCGCCCGCGACCGGGCCGCCGGAAGGGCTGGTGGCATCGCCGGCTGCGGCCATACCCCCGGACATGACGAAGGCCCCGCTGCCCGGGAGGGCGGCGGGGCCTTGGCCCACATGGGATGAGTGGAGATGGCGGGAATCGAACCCGCGTCCAACGGTGCAGAACCAGGGCTTCTCCGAGCGCAGTCCGCTTCGATTTTCTCGGCCCCGGAGATCACGCGGACAAGTCTCCGACGGGCCCAGTCACTGTTTGATTTCCCTCCAGCCCCCGTGACCGGGGTTAGAGGTTTAGATGCCTAGCTGACGCCAGGATCCGGGTCGGCATCACGCCCGGGCTGACGCTCCTCACAGAGGCTTCGTTTGTTTCGCTGTTATTAGGCAGCGAGGGCGAAGCGGGAGTTATCGCTCTTGGTGTTGGCGATTATTTTTTGCGACATATGGTTAGCGAGATCATTGCCGCTTCCTCGGCTCGCTTCCCCTGCCTCGACATCCGCTGTCGAAACCGATCATCCCCATGTTGATTTTTCAAACTGCTCCGGCGCCCTCGCGGGCCCCGGTGCTGTCGCCATGGTACGCGAAGTGGACCACTGCGTGCCAGGAGATTAACGCTCGCCGCGCTGGCGCCGCCGGGCGGCCGCGATGGCGCGGTTCGTCTCGCGGGTGTCCTGCTTCTCGCGCAGGGCCTGCCGCTTGTCGTACTCCTTCTTGCCCTTCGCCAGCCCGATCTCGACCTTCGCCCGGCCGTCCTTGAAGTACAGGGCGAGCGGGACGACGGTGTGGCCGGTCTCCTGGGCCTTCGACTCCAGCTTGTCGATCTCCTCGCGGTGCATGAGGAGCTTGCGCTTGCGGCGGGCGCTGTGGTTGGTCCAAGTGCCCTGGCTGTACTCCGGCACGTGCACGTTGTACATCCAGGCCTCGCGGCCCTCCACGGACACGAAGCCGTCGACGAGCGAGGCACGGCCCTGGCGCAGGGACTTGACCTCGGTGCCCGTGAGCACGATCCCGCACTCGTAGGTGTCGAGGATCGTGTAGTCGTGCCGCGCCTTCTTGTTCTGGGCGATCAGCTTGCGCCCTTTTTCCTTAGCCATAGTGCGGTCATTTTCGCACTACGGGCCCACCCCGAGGCCACCCAATACCGTGCGCGCCCGCTCCTCGGCGCCGTCGGCCGCGGCGAGGTCGGGGGTGATGCCGCTGCCGTCGAGGCTGCGGCCGGCCGGCGTGCGGTACGTGCCCACCGTCAGCTCGGCCACCGAGCCGTCCGGGAGCTCGGTCGGCATCTGCACCGAGCCCTTGCCGAAGGTCCGCGTACCGACCGCCACGGCGCGGCCGCGGTCCTGCAGGGCGCCCGTGACGAGCTCGGCGGCGCTCATGGTGCCGCCGTCGACCAGGGTGACCAGGGGGCGGGCCGTGTCCCCGCCCCGGGCGGCGTACAGGGCGCGCTCGGCGCCGTGGACGTCGTACGTGCCCACGAGCCCGCCGTCGAGGAAGGCGGAGGCGGCCGTCACGGCCTCGGTGACCAGCCCGCCCGGGTTGCCGCGCAGGTCGAGCATGACCCCGGCGCCCGGCGGGGCGGCCCGGACGGCGGCCCGGACCCGCTCGCCGGAGCCGCGGGTGAAGGAGGCGACCTTGATGACGGTGATCCCGCCGGGCAGCTCCCGTACGGTCACGGGGTCGGTGTGCAGCTGCTCGCGGCGCAGGGTCTCGGTGAGCTCCTCGGGACCCCGGTCGCCGTCCCGGCTCAGCTGCAGGACGACGGGGGTGCCGGCCTCGCCGCGCAGCAGGCCGACGACCTCGGTGACGCCGAGGCCGGTCACGGTGCGGCCGTCGATGCCGAGGAGCCGGTCCCCGGCGCGCAGGCCGGCGCGGGCCGCGGGGCTGTCGGGCTGGACCTTGGTGATCGCGACGGAGCCGTCGTGGCGGCGCTCGGGCCAGAGCCCGACGCCGGTCCAGCGGCCGTCGAGGTCGTCGGTGAAGGCGGCGTACTCGCCCTGGTCGTAGACGACGCCCCAGCGGTCGCCGCTGCGGCTGACGACGTCCTGGGCGGCCTTCTTGCCGGACTTGCCCTCCGCGACGGCCTCGGCGGCGGCCCGGGCGACGGCCTCCCGGTCGGCGGTCCCGGACGCCCCCTCGGGGCCGGTCCCCGGTCCGGATCCGGAGGACGTTAAGCCGGCACCGGCCGCGGTGCCCGTGGCGTCCGCGCGGTCCCAGCAGCCGAGCCCCGCGGCGGCGGTGACGGCCGTGACGAACACCAACGTCAAAGCGGCCCCGCGACGCTTGTCGCGGGGCCGGAGACAGAAGGCGGGAAGACCCGGCATGGCTGCGAGTCTAGGACAAGCGCCGTTGCGGTACGGGGGGTTGGGCAGAGCTCACACGGGGCGCTCGTCACACCTTCAGGTACTTGCGCAAAGCGACGAACGCCGCCAGTGACGGCATCAGCACACCGATGACCAGGACCAGCGGCAGCTTCGTCAACACGGAGTCCCAGCCAATGAAGTTGATCAGCTCCATCTTCTCGCGCAGCGAGGCGCCGTGGTCGATGACGAAGTACTGGCCGGCGCCGAGCATCATGCAGGCGAAGACGGCGCCGATGAGCCCGGCGAAGGCGGCCTCCATGATGAACGGCACCTGGATGTAGAAGCTGGACGCGCCGACCAGCCGCATGATCCCGGTCTCCCGCCGACGGCTGAAGGCGGAGACGCGCACCGTGTTGACGATCAGCAGCAGCGCCACGATCAGCATGATCATCATGATGCCCAGGGCCGCCCAGTTGAGGTAGCCGAGCATCTGGAAGAGGTTGTCCAGCTCGGTGTGCTGGTCGGCCACGGACTGCACGCCGTCACGGCCCGCGAAGGCCGTGGTGATGACCTTGTACTTCTCGGGCTGCTTGAGCTTCACCCGGAAGGAGTCGGGCATCTGGTCCGGGGTGATCACCGAGGCGAGCGCGGTGTGCCCGAAGCGCTCCTTGTAGTGTTTGTAGGCCTCGTCGGAGGACTCGTAGTGGACCGTCTGGACCAGGTCCATCTTCTTCAGGTCGGTCTCGATCTGCTGCTTCTGCTCGGGGGTCACCGCCCCCTTGGCGCAGGCCTTGCTGCCGGTCTCGCTCTGGTCCTCCGCGTCGCTCTTGTTGCAGAGGTAGATCGAGACGTTGACCTTGTCGTACCAGTAGCCCTTCATCGCGCTCACCTGGTCGCGCATGAGCAGGGAGCCGCCGAACAGGGCCAGCGAGAGGGCCACGGAGATGATGACCGCGAAGGTCATGGTGAGATTGCGGCGGAGACCGACGCCGATCTCCGACATGACGAACTGGGCGCGCATGACGTCTGGGTGGGCCTTTCAGTGCTGGTAGCCGTAGACGCCGCGCGACTGGTCGCGTACGAGACGGCCCTGTTCGAGTTCGATGACGCGCTTGCGCATCTGGTCCACGATCTGCTGGTCGTGCGTGGCCATGATCACGGTGGTGCCGGTCCGGTTGATCCGGTCCAGCAGCTTCATGATGCCGACGGAGGTCTGCGGGTCGAGGTTGCCGGTGGGCTCGTCCGCGATCAGCAGGGCCGGCCGGTTGACGAAGGCGCGGGCGATGGCCACGCGCTGCTGCTCACCGCCGGAGAGCTCGCCGGGCATGCGGTCCTCCTTGCCGCCGAGGCCCACCAGCTCCAGGACCTGCGGGACGGCCTTGCGGATCTCGCCGCGCGGCTTGCCGATGACCTCCTGGGCGAAGGCGACGTTCTCCGCCACCGTCTTGTTGGGCAGCAGGCGGAAGTCCTGGAAGACGGTGCCGAGCTGGCGCCGCATCTGCGGGACCTTCCAGTTGGAGAGCTTGCCGAGGTCCTTGCCCAGGACGTGGACCTGGCCGTGGCTGGCCCGCTCCTCGCGCAGCACCAGCCGCAGGAAGGTGGACTTGCCGGAGCCGGAGGAGCCGACCAGGAAGACGAACTCGCCCTTCGCGATCTCCAGGGAGACATCTCTGAGCGCGGGGCGGTTCTGCTTCGGGTAGGACTTGGAGACGTTGTCGAATCGGATCACGGGTGCACCACGGTCGCCGGGAGTAGGTGTGCGTGACCATACGCGAACGGGCGCGGAGTGGGGACCCGCCGTCCGCAGTTGTCCGGTATATCCCCTGGCCGGGAAGGGGCCTGCCCGCGTTTGCCCGGACGGGCCGCGCCGAATGTCGCCGGAGCTGGCACAGTGGTAGGGGGAACGGCAGTGTTCCCCCACGCGTTGTACAAGGGGACGAGAGGAGGAGAGCGCATGACATATGACCGGCTCGTGTGCGCGAACTGCGCCGCGCCCGTCAGTCAGGGCCGCTGCCCGGTGTGCCGGGCGAACCGGGAGCGCCTCCAGCAGGAGGGCCCCTTCGCAGGCCTGAACCCCATGGCGCTCATCGCGCTCCTGGTGGTCCTTGTGGCGGCGCTGGCCCTGGTGGCCCAGCACGCGGCATAGGCGGCGCAGGCGCCGGGCGCAGCAGGCGCAGACTCGTCGCACGTCCCGATCATGTGCCGAAGACAAGACGGAGACAGACGAAGAAGAGACGACGAGGACAAAGAGCCGGGGCCCGGAGCACCTGAAGGTGTCCGGGCCCCGCCACGTCATCTCACGGTCGCGCTCAGGCGGCCGCCTCCTGCTCCGACTTCTTGCGCCAGCGGATGCCGGCCTCGAGGAACCCGTCGATCTCGCCGTCCAGCACGGACTGCGGGTTGCCGACCTCGAACTCGGTGCGCAGGTCCTTGACCATCTGGTACGGGTGCAGCACGTAGGAGCGCATCTGGTTGCCCCAGCTGTTGCCGCCGTCACCCTTGAGGGCGTCCATCTTGGCCTGCTCCTCCTGGCGGCGCCGCTCGAGCAGCTTGGCCTGGAGGACGTTCATGGCGCTGGCCTTGTTCTGGATCTGCGAGCGCTCGTTCTGGCAGGAGACCACGATGCCGGTCGGGATGTGCGTGATGCGCACCGCCGAGTCGGTGGTGTTGACGCCCTGGCCGCCGGGGCCGGAGGCCCGGTACACGTCGACGCGCAGCTCGGTCTCGTCGATCTCGACGTGGTCGCTGGTCTCGACGACCGGGAGCACCTCGACACCCGCGAAGGAGGTCTGGCGGCGGCCCTGGTTGTCGAAGGGCGAGATGCGCACCAGGCGGTGCGTGCCCTGCTCGACCGAGAGGGTGCCGTAGGCGTACGGGGCCTTGACGACGAAGGTCGTCGACTTGATGCCGGCCTCCTCCGCGTACGAGGTCTCGTACACCTCCGTGGAGTACCCGTGGCGCTCGGCCCAGCGCAGGTACATGCGCTGCAGGCGCTCCGCGAAGTCGGAGGCGTCCACGCCGCCGGCCTCGGCCCGGATGTTGACCAGCGCCTCGCGCTCGTCGTACTCGCCGGACAGGAGGGTGCGCACCTCCATCTCGTCCAGCGCCTTGCGGACCGAGACGAGCTCCGCCTCGGCCTCGGCGCGGGTCTCCGGGTCGTCCATCTCCTCGGCCAGCTCGAAGAGGACGGCGAGGTCGTCGATGCGGCCGCGCAGCGCCTCGGTCTTGCGGACCTCCGCCTGGAGGTGGGAAAGCCGGCTCGTGATCTTCTGGGCTGCCTCCGGGTCGTCCCACAGGGACGGGGCCGCGGCCTGCTCCTCGAGCACGGCGATGTCTGCCCTCAGCTTCTCGAGGTCCAGGACGGCCTCGATCGACCCCATGGTCGAGGAGAGGGACTTCAGCTCTTCGGAAACGTCGACGACTGCCACGGGTCCAGCGTAGCCGGTCCGCGGGCGGCACCGACCGGCCAGGCCGGTTCACCCGTTCTGATGTACGGCGATACGGGCGTACGCTCACGGTATGACTCTCCTCCTCGTCAAGCGCCGCCATGTGGACCACATGCGTGTCACGACGACGAGCTGTCTGCCGCCGGACCGATCTCAAGCCTGATCCACCCAGATCCGACTTGGTCCTGTACGCGGCTATCGCGGCCCCGGCGCCACCCCTGCCGGCCGGCCCTCCCCTTCCGCTGCCCCGACACCTTCCGGGGAACAGGACCCCGTGACATCCGAAACGGAGCCGTCATGCCGTCCGCGCACTCCCTCCCTGTCATCGATCTCTCCCAGGCCGACGACCCGACCCAGCGGGCCGATTTCCTGAAGAAGCTGCACGCCGCAGCCCGGGACACCGGCTTCCTGCACCTCACCGGGCACGGCATCACCGATGCGGAGAGCGCTCGCATACTCGACGTGACCAGGGCTTTCTTCGCCCTCCCGGAGGCCGACAGGCTCGCCGTCAGCAATCTGAACTCACCGCACTTCCGCGGTTACACCCGCATCGGCCACGAGCTGACCGGCGGGGCCTCCGACTGGCGCGACCAGCTGGACGTGGGCGCCGAGCGGCCCGCGCCGACCGTGGGGCCCGGCGATCCGCCGTACCTGTGGCTCGAAGGCCCGAACCAGTGGCCCGCCGCGCTGCCCGAGCTGCGGACCGTCGTGCTGGACTGGCAGTCCCGGCTGGCCCGGGTGGCCCACCGGCTGCTCCAGGAGCTTCTGACCTCCATCGGCGCCCCGCACGACTTCTTCGACGCGGCCTTCGCCGAGCGGCCGCACCTGCACACCAAGCTGATCCGCTACCCCGGGTCCGCGCCGTCCGGCGCCGACCAGGGCGTCGGTGCGCACAAGGACTACGGGTTCCTGACCCTGCTGCTGCAGGACTCCGTGGGCGGGCTGCAGGTCGTCAAGGACGGCGGGTACCTGGACGTGCCGCCCATGCCGGGGGCGTTCGTGGTGAACCTCGGGGAGCTGCTGGAGATCGCCACCGAGGGGTACCTGGTGGCCACCGACCACCGGGTGGTCAGTCCGCCGGGGGCCGTGGAGCGGTTCTCCGTGCCGTTCTTCTACAACCCGCGGCTGGATGCGGTGGTGGACACGGTGCCGGGTGAGTACCTGCGGTCGGCGCCGGGCGTCGCCCACGACGCGTCGAACCCGCTGCACGCGGAGTACGGCCGCAACGAGCTGAAGGGCTGGGTCCGCGCCCACCCGGCCGTGGCCCGCCGCTGGCACCCGGAACTGGTCGCGGCGTAGCCACCGCCTGCCTCTGGCCGGGCCTGACCCGCCGGCTACCGCCGACTGCCGCCGCTGCGCGGAACTGTTCCCCTCCCCGCCCCTTCCCCAGCTACAAGCGCCGGCGGGGCTGATTTCAGCCTCGCCGGCGCTTGAGGCGCGGGGGTCCGGGGGCGGAGCCCCCGAAATCCTTGAGCCGCGCCGGCGATTGAGGCGTTTCGGGAAGGGGCGGGGAGGGGACCGCTCCGCGCAGCGGTAAGGCCCCGCGGGGGACCGCTAGCGCTTCGGGGGGGCCGAGTGGCCCGGGGGCCGGTGTGGGGGCTCGTCGCCGGAGGCGGCCAGCCAGCCGCCCACCCCCAGGGCCGCGGCCAGGGCCACCGCCCCCACGGACAGGGTCAGCCGCCGCCGACGCACGGTGCCGGCCCGGTGCCGGGCGGAGCCGGGCCGGTGGCCGCCGGCCGGCCGCGGCACCCGGGCGGTGCCCAGCGCACCCCCGGCCAGCTCGTCCGGCGCCGGCACCCGCATCGAGGTGTGGGTGTCCCGGTTGGAGTCGGTGGAGGAGCCGGGCACCAGGGGGACGACCCCGCGGCGGCGGACCGGGGCCGCGGGCGCCTCCCGCGCCTCCACCGGCTCCGGCTCCGCATCGTCCGGCTCGTCCACGTCCAGCGGCGGCATCCCGGCCAGCAGCGGCAGCAGCTCCCGCAGCCGGAACGACAGCTCGGAGGCCCGCAGCCGCGAGGCCGGCCCCTTCGCCAGGCACTGCACGATGAGCTGCCACAGCTCGTCGGGGATGCCGGGGAGCGGGACCACCGTCTCCGTCACGTGCCGCCGCAGCACCGCCCCGGGGTGCCCGCCGCCGAACGGCGTGAACCCGGCCAGCAGCTCGTACAACACGGTGGCCAGGGCGTATATGTCGACGGCGGCCCGCGGCGGCAGTCCCTCCACGATCTCCGGCGCGAGGTAGTCCGGCGTACCGATGATCCGGGTCGCGGGCGCCGGAGCCCGCCCGGCCGCGCCCCCGCCGGCACCGCCCGCGGCCACCGCCCCGGCCCGCCGCGGCGAGTCGATCAGCTTGGCCACGCCGAAGTCGGTCAGCAGGGCGGGGTGGGAGCCGCCCGGCCCGAGCGGGCCCTGCATGTCCAGCAGGACGTTCTCCGGCTTGACGTCGCGGTGCACGACCCCGGCCGCATGCGCCGCGGCCAGCGCGTCCGCGACGTCGGCGACGATCGCGACGGCCGCCTCGGGGGCGAGCCGCCGCTCCCGGTCCAGGCGCGTGCGCAGGTCCGTACCGCGCACCAGGTCCATGACCAGCGCCAGGTCGTTGCCGTCGACGACGAGGTCGCGGACGGACACGATGTGCGGGTGGTCCAGGCCGAGCAGCGCGCTGCGCTCCTGGACGAAGCGTCCGACCAGCTCCTGGTCGGACGCGAGGTCCTCGCGCAGCAGTTTGACGGCGACGGGCCCGTCCGGCCCCTCGCCGAGCCACACCGTGCCCGCGCTGCCGCGCCCCAGGATCTGGTGCGCGGTGTACCGGCTGCCGATTTTCCGTGCCACGACTGCTCCCTCAGCGGCTGGCGTACTGGGCCAAAGCTACGCGGCCGGATGGGTGTTGGACGTCACGGATCGCGGCGACCTTCACTTCTGCGGGCGAAATCACGTGCCGGAAGTCGACAAATCTACGAAGTCGGCGTTACGGGCGCCCGGTTCAGGGTGTGGTGCCGCTCCCGCTGCCGCCGCCGGTGGCGTCGCCGATCGAGCCGACCCAGTCGACGATGCCGCTGCCCCAGGTCCACACCTGGTCCCACCAGCTCTTGCCTGTGCCGACCCACTCCTGGAGCGGGGTGAACTCCCAGATGAGCCAGCCCGCGATGAAGAACAGCACGATCATGACCAGGCAGCCCTTGAGGCAGCCGAGGCCGGGGATCCGGACCGGGTTGGCGCTGCGGCGGCGCGGCTCGCGCGGCTCCCGGGGCGGACGCTGCTGCGGCGGCGGGGCCTGCGGCGGCTGCTGCTGCGGGGCCGGCCGCTGCTGCTGGTACTGCTGCGGCTGCTGCGGAGCCGGGGGCTGGCGGTACTGCTGCGGCTGCTGCGGCGGGGGCGCCTGCTGCGGCTGCGGGTAGTACGGCGGCTGGGGCTGCTGCTGGTACTGCTGCTGGGGCGGGTACGCCGGCGGCGGGCCCTGGCGGTACTGCGGGGGCTGCTGCGGCCGCTGCGGCTGCTGCGGCGCCTGGCGCTGCGGCCGGCGGCGCAGCGGGTCCTCGGCCGGATCGAGGTAGTGCATCTGCGTCTGCTCGTTGCGGTCGCGCGCGGCCCGCATCTGCGTCTGCCACGGGTGCGGCTGGTCCGGCCGCTCCACGGGCGGCATGACGGAGGTCGGGGCCGCGTCCGGGACCCCCGGGGCGCCCGTGTTCGGCAGCACGGTGGTGGCGTCGGCGGCGCCGACCGGCGGGAGCACGCTGGTCATGGCGTTCGGGTCGTACGCGCCCTCGGGCCCGGCGGCCGGCCCGCGGCCGGGCAGCGCCTGGGTCTGGTCGGCGGCGCCGGGGGTCTGCGGGACGGGCGCCGGGGACGGGTCGGGCGCGAGCAGCGCGCCGACGCCGAGGGCGGCCTCGACCTCGGACGGGGCGCTGTGCACGCCGATGCCGGAGGCGACCACGCGCAGGCCGCGGGCCAGGTTCTCGGCGCTGGGGCGCTCGGTCGGCTCCTTGCGCAGGCAGCGCTCGATGACGATCCACAGCGGCTCCGGCACGTTCGGCGGGCGCTGCGGGTCCTCGCTGAGGTGGCGGTGGAGCACTTCGAGGGCGGTGCCGCCGGCGAACGGCGGGCGGCCGGTGACCAGTTCGTACAGCAGGATGCCGGCGCCGTAGATGTCGACGGCGGAGGTCTGCGGGCGGCCCTCGGCGGACTCGGGTGCCACGTAGGCGGGGGTGCCGACGAACTCGTGGGTGCGGGTCAGGCCCGGGGAGTCGGCGAGGCGGGCGATGCCGAAGTCGGTGAGCATCGGCTTCATCTGGCCGCCGCGCTCGTCCAGCAGGACGTTCGCGGGCTTCAGGTCGCGGTGGACCACGCCGTCGGCGTGGCTGGCGGCGAGGGCGTCCGCGATCTGGGCGGTCAGCAGGGCCGCGGCGACCGGGGTGAAGGGGCCGTTCTGCCGGATGTACTTGTGCAGGTCCGGGCCGTCGATCAGGTCCATGACGAGGGCGAGGAGGTCGCCCTCGACGACGAGGTCGCGGGTGCGGACGATGTTGGGGTGCGTCAGGCGCAGCAGGACGGAGCGCTCGCGCAGGAAGCGCATGACGATGTCGGCGTCCTGGGCCAGCTCCTCCTTGAGGACCTTGATGGCCACGGTCTCGCCGGGCTGGCCTGCGACGGCGGCCTCGGCGCCGGCGGTCTCACGCTGGCGGGCACGCCAGACGGTGCCCGTGGCGCCGCGCCCGAGCGGCTCCTCGAGCAGGTACTTGCTGCCGACTGGCCGCACGTCTCGCGCTCCCTGCTGTCGTCTGTGCACGTGGCGCGTGCACAGGGTGCGCGCACCGGGTTCGTGCCCGTGGTTCGTGGTTCGTTTTCCGGCCCACTCTAGGGGGTGTCCCTGCGGAAGACGCGGGCTACCGGAGGTTGGTTGCCGCACATTTGTCCGAAGAGTGATGTTCGAGGCGTATGCCGCAGGCGTTTTTCCGCTGCCCCTCCCGGGTTTTCGCGCACGCGTGCGCGTGTCCGGGTGTGACCGCCCGTTGCGCGGGCGCCGTCCATTCAAGATCATTTGTTGGCGGGTCCCGGGCGTGTTGTCCGCGACAGGTGCGAGGATGCACCCGTACGTACGGAACGGCGGGGACGGGAGCCCCGCCGTCCGGGCAGACCTGACCGGACGACGACGCGCCGTGCCGGGTGGGGGGTCGGGCAGGCACTGCCCCTCCGTACCCAGCCGGGCCCGGGCGCACGCACCTGCGCACTGCGCAGAAGGGACCGCTGACGGCGATGCAGATCCGGCTGACCGTCCTCGGGTCGCGCAGCGGCCACCAGACCGTGCCCGCCGGGTGTGACGTGCTCGTCACCGCGCCCGCCGGGACCGCGCTGGCCGCGGTGGCCTCCGGGCTGGCGGCGACCGCCGGCGGGCCGGACACCGGGGGCACGGTCGTGCTCTACGCGGGGGCCGAGCGGCTCGATCCGCAGCGGGCCCTGCTCGGGGAGCCGCCGCTCGTCGACGGGGCGGTACTGGGGCTGCACGGGCCCGTCCCGGACGTGGCGCCCGACGGAGCCGAGGGGGTCGCCGCCGCGGGGGCGCAGCTGCACGTGGTCGCGGGGCCGGACGCCGGCGGGGTGCACCTGCTGCACCCGGGCGCGATCCGGATCGGCCGCTCCGCGGACGCTGACATCCCGCTGGACGACCCGGACGTGTCCCGGCTGCACTGCGTGGTGACCGTACGGGAGGACGGGCGGGTCGCGGTGGCCGACCTGGAGTCCACGAACGGCACGACGGTGGACGGCACCGAGGTGGGCACCCGGCCCGTGGCGCTGGCCCCGGGCGCGCTGCTGCGGGTCGGCGAGACCACCCTGCGGCTGGCCGGTGGCTGCACGGACCGCCTGCCCGCGGCCCCGGACCACGAGGGCCACCTCTGCCTCCCGGCGCACCCGCTGCCGGACACCCCGCCCCACCCGGTCCCGGCCCCCGCCCGCCCGACGGGCCCCTCCGGCCCCGTCGGCCCGGCCCTGCGCCCGGGCCTGGCCGGCCCGGCGGGCCACGCCGGGACCCCCGAGCGGCGCGGCGGCGCGGGCGCGGCGGAGCCGGACCGGGCCGACGCCGCAGGGCCGACGGGCTTCGGTGCGGGTCCGTCGGGCCCGGCGGAGGCGGGCTGGGCCGGTGCTGCCCGGACGGCGGGGTCCGGCACCGCCGGGCCCGCCGGAGCGCAGGGCGCCTCGGCGGCGTACGGCGCAGGACCCCGCCAGGCCATGCCCGCAGCCGCGGACGACGGCGTACCGGCAGAAGCCGAAGCAGCCTTCGGCCGCCGCACCGGAACCGGCATCTCCGCCGCAGGCGCTGCCGGAGCAGCCGGAGCAGGCACCCCCGGCACGGCCGGCACGGACGGAGCCGCCACCGGCGGGTACGGCGCGGCCGTGCCCGGCCCCGGCGCCGGCGCGAGCCACGGCGTGGCCGGCGCGGCGGGCTCCCACGGCCCGGCCGGGGCCGCGGGCGGTCACGGCTCGGCCGGGGCAGCCGTACGCGGCCAGGGCGCTGCCGGAGCAGCCGGCGGCGCGGGCTCCCCCGCCGTGGCCGGCGGTGGCGGAGCGCAGGCGTCCGGCGGCCGGGAAGTCGGCGGTCGGCTCGGCGGCGCAGCCGCGGGCCAAGGGCAGGAGCCCGCGGCCCACGGTGGCCAGGCACTGCGGTCCGCGGCCGGCGGCGCTCAGGCGCCGGGCCGGGTCGACGGTGGCCAGGGGCAGGGGCCGGCTGAGGGTGGCCAGGGGCAGGGTCCGGTGGGCGGTGGCCAGGGGCAGTGGCCGGCTGACGGTGGTCAGGTGCAGGGGCCGGTCGGTGGGGACCGCGGGCGCGGGGCCGGGGGCGAAGGGCAGCGCGTCGGCGGTGGTTGGCGGCGCGGTGGTTTCGGGGCCTGGGCGCGGCGGTGGGTCCGGGGGGAGGCCGAGGGTGGAGCCGAGGCCTCGGGCGCGACGGCCGTGGCCGCCGTGCCCGACGTGGACGATCCGGCGGCGCTGCTGCTGGCCGCGCTCGGGCCGACCCGGCGGCTGTGGTCCCGCGAGCCGGGCCGGCTGGAGGTCGGCCTCGGCGCCGGCAGCCGCGTCGCGCTCCAGGACATCGGCGGGCTCGGCCTCGCCGGCCCGCGGCCGCGCCTCGCCGGCGTGGCCCGCTCCCTCGTGGCCCAGCTCGCCGCCCTGCACGCCCCCGCCCAGCTGGAGATCGTCCTGATCAGCAGCGACCGGGCCCGCCCCGTCGAGCGGCGGCGCGAGGACTGGGCCTGGCTCGGCTGGCTGCCGCACGTGCGGCCGGCGCACGGCCAGGACTGCCGGCTGCTCCTCGCGTACGACACCGAGCAGGCGGCCGCCCGCACCGGCGAGCTCACCCGCCGCCTCGACGAGGGCCCCCTCGGCGCCACCTGGGCGGCCGCCGACCGGCAGGCCGTCCGCGAGGCCGCCGCCGCGCACCGGGGCCCGTACACCCTCCTCGTGGTGGACGGCGATCCGGGCACGGCGGTGCTGCGCGACCTCACCGGCCGGCTCGCCTCGCACGGTGCGGCGGCCGGGATCCACGTCCTGGTCCTGGCCGAGACGGCGGCGGCCACGCCCGCCTCCCCGCTCACCGAGACCTACGAGGCGGCCTGCGCGGCCACGCCCGCCTTCCGGGACTGCGGCGCGGCCGCCCTGCTGAGCGGCGACGTCGCCACGACCGTACGCACCTTCGCCGTGACCGGCGGCCGCCCGGTGACGCCCGGCACCACCGCCACCGCCGACGCGGTCTCCGCGGCCTGGGCCGAGCGGTTCGCCCGGGCCCTGGCCCCGCTGCGGGCCGAGCCCGCGGGCGGCGGCCCGCAGCGTTCGGCCGCCGCGCTGCCGGCCACGGCCCGGCTCCTGGACGAGCTGGGGCTGGCCCGGGCCACCCCGGCCTCCCTGATGGCCCGCTGGGCGGCCGCCACCGACGAGGCCCAGGCCGTCGGCGGGCTCGTCGAGCTGGTCCTCGGCAGCGGCCGGGGCGGCCCGGTCGGGGCCGAGCTGGTCCAGGACGGCCCGCACCTGCTCGTCGAGGGCCCGGCGGGCAGCGGCCGCACCGAGCTGCTGCGTTCGATCGCCGCCTCGCTGGCGGCGGCGGCCCGGCCCGACCGGCTGGGCCTGGTGCTGCTCGACGGCGCGGGCGGCGAGCGCGGCGACGGGCTGCTGCCCGCCGCCGAGCTGCCGCACGTCGCCGCCCACCTGGTGGCCTCCGACCCGGTGCGCATGCGCGAGTTCGCGCAGGCCCTCGGCGCCGAGCTCAAGCGGCGGTCCGAGCTGCTGGAGGGGACGGCCTTCGCCGACTGGCACGCGGAACACGCCCAGCGCGCGCTGTCCGACCGGATGGTCGCGCCGCGCCCGCCTGCCTCCGGCGAACAGCTCGGCGGCGAGCCCGAACCGCCGCGCACGGGCACGCTGCGGCTGCGCGCCTCCGCCGTGCGCAGCGAGCCCACGGCCGGGCCGACCCCGCTGCCGCGCCTGGTGGTGCTGGTCGACGACTACGACGCCCTCGTCGCGCCCGCGCTGGGCAGCGCGGGCCGCCCCGCCGCCGGCTCGGTGGTCCGCGCGCTGGAGGCGGTGGCCCGCGACGGGGCCCGGCTCGGGGTGCACCTGGTGGCCGCGAGCGCCCGCCCGGACCGTACGGCCGACACCGAGCTGGCCCGCTCGGGCCCGCTGCGCGTCGAGCTGGACGCCCCGGACCGGCCGGGCCCGGGCCGCGGCCGGCTGCGCTTCGCCGACGGGCGGACGGTTCCGTTCCAGGGCGGCCGGGTGACCGGGCGGATCCCGCGGACGGCGACCCTGCGGCCGACGGTGGTGCCGTTGGAGTGGGACCGGATGGGTGATCCGCCGGCCCGCCGCCCGGTGCGCGAGCTCGGCAACGGCCCGACGGACCTGGCCCTGCTGGCCAGCGCCCTGGACCGGGCCTCGCACCTGGTCTCGGCGATACCCGTGCTGTTCCCGGCGGCGCCCTGACGCGGCCGGGCCCGTCGCCCGGCCGCCGCCCGGCCGCCGCGACGGGCCCCGCCCCCGCGAGGCGGTATTGCGGGGGTGCGCGGCTCGGCGTAGACCTGTGGGTCAGGTCACACCACGGGAATCGGGGGCAGAGCCATGCGCAGCAGGCCCGCAGCGAGCCGTTCGAAGAACCGTACGCACACGAGCAGGGGCAGGAGCAGGGCCAGAGGCAGGGGCCCCGCCGCCTGGGCGGCGCTGGCCGCCGCGGGCGTCCTCGCGCTGAGCGCGTGCGGGGACGGCGGCGGCAACAGTACGAAGGGCAGCCCGCCGACCTCCGGCGCCTCCGAGGCGCAGTCGGTGGCGTTACCGCGGCTGGACGGGGAGAAGCTGGAGGTCGCGGCGGTCTGGACGGGGCCGGAGCAGGCGAACTTCACGAAGGTACTGAAGGAGTTCGAGAAGCGGACGGGCGCCACCGTCGCCTTCGTCCCCGCGCAGGACCCGATCGTCACCTTCCTCGGTACGAAGATCGCGGGCGGGCAGCCCCCGGACGTGGCGCTGCTGCCGCAGGTCGGGGCGCTGACCGCGGCGGTGCAGAACAAGTGGGCGCAGCCGGTGGGCCCGGAGGCCCGGGCACAGCTCGACAAGAACTACTCGGACGGCTGGAAGAAGCTGGGCGCGGTCGACGGCACCCAGTACGGGGTCTACTACAAGGCGGCCAACAAGTCGCTGATCTGGTACAACGCCAAGGCCTTCGAGGCGGCGGGCGTCCAGCCCCCGAAGACCTGGAAGGAGCTGCTGACCGCGGCCGACACCCTGTCCGCGTCCGGCACCCCGGCCTTCTCGGTGGCCGGTGCGGACGGCTGGACCCTCACCGACTGGTTCGAGAACATCTACCTCTCGCAGGCCGGCCCGCAGAAGTACGACCAGTTGGCCAAGCACCAGATCAAGTGGACGGACGACAGCGTCCGCCAGGCGCTGACCACCTTCGGCGAGCTGCTGTCCCGCAAGGACTTCCTGGCGGGCGGCCCGAGCGGGGCGCTGGCCACGGAGTTCCCCAAGTCGGTGACGCAGACGTTCACCGGCGGGGACCGGCCGGCGGCGGCGATGGTCTTCGAGGGCGACTTCGTGGCGGTGAACATCGCACAGACCGAGGCGGAGATCGGCAAGGACGCGCTGGTGTTCCCGTTCCCGGCGGTGGGCGCGAAGGCGCCGGTGGTCTCGGGCGGCGACGTGGCGGTCGCGCTCAAGCCGTCGAAGGGGGCGCAGGCGCTGCTGACGTTCCTGGCCTCGCCGGACGCGGCGCGGATCCAGGCCCGTGAGGGCGGCTTCCTCTCCCCCAACAAGGCGGTCGGCCCGGACGCCTACCCCAACGAGATCCAGGGGCGCATCGCGGATGCCCTGATCAAGGCGGGGGACGACTTCCGCTTCGACATGTCGGACCAGGCGCCGGCAGCCTTCGGCGGGACCCCGGGCGCGGGCGAGTGGAAGGCGCTGCAGGACTTCCTGGCGAACCCGGGGGACGTGGCGGGCACCCAGGCCAGACTGGAGGCGGACGCGGCCAAGGCGTACGGGAACTGACCCGTGGCAGCCTCGGCCGGTACACGCAGGAGTACGGGTTCGGGCGCGGGAACCGGTGAGGCGGCGGCCGTGCGACCGGCCGCCGGCCCGACCCCGCGCTCCCGGCAGGAGCGGCGCCGCCGGCTCGTCGCGGCGGCGTTCCTCCTGCCGGCGCTGGTGCTGCTGGGCGCGCTCGTCGTGCACCCGATCGGGTACTCGCTCTACCGCAGCCTCTTCGACCGCTCCGGCGACACCTTCGTCGGCGCGGACAACTACGCGCAGATCCTGCGCGACGACGCCATCCGCACGGCCGTGCGGAACACGGCGGTGTGGGTGGTGGTGGCGCCGGCCACGGCCACCGCGCTGGGCCTGGTCTTCGCGGTGCTGACGGAACGGGTGCGCTGGGGGACGGCGTTCAAGCTGCTCGTCTTCATGCCGATGGCGATCTCGATGCTGGCGGCCGGCATCATCTTCCGCCTCGTCTACGACCACGACCCTGACCGCGGCGTCGCCAACGCGATCTGGGTCGGTGTCCACGACACCTTCGCCCCGGCCTCGGCGTTCCCCAAGGCCCGCCCGGGCCGGGACTCGCCGCTGGTTCCGGAGCAGGGCGCCGCCGCGGGCGGATTCACGACCCGTGAGCCGGTACGGGCGGGGGTGCCGGTGCTGCTGCCGCTGGTCGGGGTCGCCCCCGACGCCCTGCCCGACGGCACCCGTACGGCCAGACCCGCCGAAGGCGAGCCGGGGAAGGTCACGGGCACGGCCTGGCAGGACTTCACGCGGGGCGGCGGCGGCCGCACGAACGCGGTCGACCCGGCCGAGTCGGGCTTCGCCGGGATGCGCGTGGAGGCGGTCAAGGACGGCCGGGTGGTCGATGCGGCGACGACCCGCCCGGACGGCACGTTCACCCTGTCCGCGAAGGCCGACGGGGCGCTGCTGCGGCTGCCCGCGTCGAACTTCAAGGAGCCGTACGCGGGGGTGGAGTGGCTCGGTCCGGCGCTGGTGACCCCGTCGATCATCGGGGCGTACGTGTGGATGTGGGCCGGGTTCGCGATGGTGCTGATCGGGGCGGGGCTGGCGGCCGTGCCGCGGGAGCTGCTGGAGGCGGCGCGGGTGGACGGGGCGAACGAGTGGCAGGTGTTCCGCCGGGTCACGGTGCCGCTGCTGGCGCCCGTCCTGGCGGTGGTGCTGGTCACGCTCGTCATCAACGTGATGAAGATCTTCGACCTGGTCTTCGTGATCGCGCCGGGGTCGGTGCAGGACGACGCGAACGTGCTGGCCCTGCAGCTGTACCGGACCTCCTTCGGTACGGACGCCGACCAGGGGCTGGGCAGCGCCATCGCGGTGCTGCTGCTGGTGCTGGTGGTGCCGGTCATGCTCTACAACATCCGCCGGATGCGCCGGGAGGGCCGCCGATGAGCTTCGTGCACACCGCTGCGGCGAAGGCGGCCGGCGGGGCCGTGCGGGTCTTCCTGGTCTGCGCGGGCCTGTTCTGGCTGCTGCCCACGGTCGGCCTGCTGGTCTCCTCGTTCCTCGACGCGAACGCCCTGAACCGGGGCGGATGGTGGCAGGCCCTGACCGCGCCGGCCCGGCTGAACGCCGGGAACTACGAGCGGCTGCTCGCCAACGACACCATCACAAGTGCGCTGCTCAGCACGGTCGCGATCACCGTCCCGGCGACGCTGCTCGTGCTCGTCCTCGGCGCGCTCGCCGGGTACGCCTTCGCCTGGCTGGAGTTCCCCGGCCGGGACTGGCTGTTCCTGGCGGTCGTCGCGCTGCTGGTGGTGCCGGTGCAGGTGGCGCTGATCCCGGTCTCCGAACTGTTCGGGGCGATCGGCCTGTTCGAGACGACCGCCGGGGTGGTGCTGTTCCACACCGCGTTCGGGCTGCCCTTCGCGGTGTTCCTGCTGCGGAACTTCTTCGCGCAGATCCCGCGGGAGCTGCTGGAGGCGGCCCGCCTCGACGGGGCCGGGGAACTGCGGCTGTTCTGGCGGGTGGTGCTGCCGCTGGGCGCGCCGGCGATCGCCTCGCTGGGCATCTTCCAGTTCCTGTGGGTGTGGAACGACATGCTGGTCGCGCTGGTCTTCGCGGACTCGGCGCACCCGCCGATCACGGTGGCCCTGCAGCAGCAGGTCCGGCAGTTCGGCAACAACATCGACGTGCTCGCGCCCGGCGCGTTCCTGTCGATGGTGGTGCCGCTGGTGGTGTTCTTCGCGTTCCAGCGGCAGTTCACGACGGGGGTGATGGCCGGCGCCGTGAAGTGACGCATTTTCCTCACCCGTTTGCCGCACGCTGCGTAACCCGATCGCCACGCCGGGGGTTCCTGGGGGCAAACTGCCCGCGCCGACCCCTGGATGTGCCGTGCCCCGGTTCAGCGTCATCGTGCCCGCGTACAAGGTTCAGGCGTACCTCCAGGAGAGCCTGGACTCGGTCCTGACGCAGTCCTGCACGGACCTGGAGCTGATCGCCGTCGACGACGCCTCGCCGGACGGGTGCGGGGCGATCATCGACGAGTACGCCTCCCGCGACCCCCGGGTCACGGCCGTGCACCTGGCGCACAACCTGGGCCTGGGCCCGGCCCGCAACGCGGGCCTGGCCCGGGCCACCGGCGACTACCTGCTCTTCCTCGACGGTGACGACACCCTCGCCCCCGGCGCCCTGCAGGCCATCGCCGACCGGCTGAAGGACACCGGCTCCCCCGACATCCTCGTCTACGACTACGCGCGCACCTTCTGGACCGGCGAGGTGGTCCGCAACCGGCTCGCGCACCGCCTGTGCGAGGACGGCCCGGCCAGCTTCCGGCTCGCCGACCGCCCCTCCCTGCTGGGCATGCTGATGGTGGTGTGGAACAAGGCGTACCGCCGCGAGTACGTCGAGCGCGAGGGCCTGTCCTTCCCGACCGGCCTGTACGAGGACACGCCCTGGACCTATCCGGCGCTGCTGGCCGCCGAGTCCGTCGCCGTCCTGGACCGGGTGTGCGTGTACTACCGGCAGCGGCGCACCGGCTCGATCATGAGCACCACCAGCCGCGCCCACCTGGACGTCTTCGACCAGTACGAGCGGGTCTTCGGCTTCCTCGCCACCCGCCCGGAGCTGGAGCGCTGGCGGCCGGCCCTGCACCGGCGGATGGCCCAGCACTTCTGCGCCGTGTACGCCGACCCGCGCCGCCTCCCGCGCGCGAGCCGGGCCGAGTTCTTCACCCGGGCCTCGGTGCTGCTGCGCCGGCACCGGGCGGCCGGCTCCCCGCCGCGGTCGCTGTCGCGCACGGACCGGATCCGGCACGCCCTGATGCGGCTGGGCGTGCGCCGCACCTACCGCACCCTGTCGGTGCTGCGCGCGGCCGCGCTGGCGGCGGGCGGCGCCGCGGGGTCGCTGGGGCGGGGGCTGCGCGAGAGCGCGCTGCGCCTGCACTACCGCGTCCAGCGGCTGCTGCCGCTCTGGCCGGAGCTGGCGGTCTTCTCCGCGTACTGGCACGGCGGCTACGCCTGCAACCCGGCGGCGATCGAGGCCAAGCTGCGCGAGCTCGCGCCCCGGATGCGGACCGCGTGGATCTGCGACCCCCGCCACGCGGCGACCCTGCCGCCGCAGACGGCCCTGCTGCGGCCCGGCTCGGCCGCGTACTGGACGGCGCTGGCGCGGGCCACGTACCTGACGACGAACGTCAACTTCGACCGGTCGCTGGTCAAGCGCCCGGGGCAGGTCCTGCTCCAGACCCAGCACGGCACCCCGCTCAAGCGGGTCGGCCTGGACCTCCAGGACCGCCCGGCGGCCACCCCGACGACGGACTTCGCAGGGCTGCTGCGCGGCGCGGACCAGTGGGACTACCTGCTGTCCGCGAACCGGCACTCCACCCTGGTGTGGGAGCGGGCCGTGCCGTCCTCGTACACGACGCTGGAGTACGGCTACCCGCGCAACGACGCCTTCCACCGGGCCACCCAGCAGGAGGTGGTGGAGCTGCGCGAGCGGCTCGGCATCCCGGCGGGCTCGACGGCGATCCTGTACGCGCCCACCCACCGCGACTACCGGCGCAGCCGGCCCGAACACCTGGACTTCGAGCGGGTGCTGAGGGACCTCGGCCCGCGGTTCACGCTGCTGGTGCGCCGGCACCTGACGTACGCGGAGAGCCCGGACACCGCGGGCGCGGCGGCGCCGGAGCTCCGCCACCCGCGGCTGATCGACGTCTCCGCGCACCCCTCGGTGGAGGAACTCTGCCTGGCCTCGGACGCGTTGGTGACCGACTACTCCTCCCTGATGTTCGACTACGCGGCGCTGGACCGGCCGATGGTGATCCACGCGGACGACTGGGAGGCCTACGAGGCGGCCCGCGGCACCTATTTCGACCTGCGGTCCTGTCCGCCGGGCGCGATCGCCCGGACCGAGGACGAGCTGGTGGACATCTTCGCCACCGGCCACTGGCGGGGCTCGCGTTCGGCGCAGCTGCGGGCGGCGTTCCGGGCGCGGTTCTGCACCCACGACGACGGGCTCGCGGCGGAGCGGGTGGTGCGCCGCGTCTTCCTGGGGCAGCCCTCACTGGTGCCGCCGGTGGTTCCGCTGCACGAGCGGCGGCCGGCGCCGGCGGCCCCCTCGGCAGGGGCGGCGGGCGGACCGGCGGGCGGTTCTCCGGCGGCCACCGGACCCACGCTGGCCCCGCTGACCACTCCAGGATTGTGGCCGTAGCGGGGGTCTTCTGCCGTTCCGGTAATACGCCAGCGGAGCGACTGCTTCTACGCCACTATGGGAGCGCCTTGCCCTGTGATCGACCGTCGGGCGTCCCCACACGGAAGAGGTGTTTTCGTCATGGCGTTGACCGCACCGTGGAACGCGGAGTTAGCCAGCAGGCTCGTCGAATCGAACTTCGTCCAATGGCAGTACGGTGCACGTTTCCTGCCCGCCGAGACCGTCCCCCTGCATCCGGTGGTGGAGGAGGCGAGCCGGCTGGTCCCCGAGAGCGGGGTGGAGCGGCACCGGTTCTTCGAGCTCGCGGCCGACTCGCGGCCTGCGCTGGAGTTCTGGGTGTCGCAGGAGCTGTTCGTCACCGGGGTCTTCGCGCAGCTGCTCAGCCTCACCGGCAGCGCGCTGGTGAACGTCCACCAGCGGGCCCGTTTCAACCTGGTCCTCCAGGGGGAGCACGGAGGCGTGAAGGACGGCGTCGCACGGGCCTCCCACCCCTGGCTGCTGCACCGGCTGGCGCACAGCATGGGGATCGCGCCCGACTCCGTGACGCCCGCGGAACCGACCTACGACTTCCTGCGGGACCTGGCGTCCGCAATGGGCTCCCCGGTGGCGGCCCTCGGGGCGCTGGGCGTGGGCAACGAGCAGATGCTGGTCCCCGAATACGGCGCCGTGAAAAGGGCATTCGAAAACGCGGCGCCCGACGTCGAGCACGGTGATTTCCTGAACGCCAACATCGATGAGGACACGGAGCATTCGGCTCTCATCGCACACATAGCGTCCGAGCTGATCGCGCACGATCCGTCGCTGGCCCAGGACTACCTGACGGCCGCCCGCAGTTCTGTTTCCGCACGCATGCGGTACTACGACAGGCTGGCCGGTCTGTTCGCCTGACCGTTCCCTCGTTTCTCTCGTCTCTCCTCTCTCTCGTCTCTCTCGTCTCTCCTTTCTCTCCGTACGATCCAATCGACGTTTGGGGTAATCGCGTGGCCGATCTGGGAAAGATCCTCGTAACGGGCAGCAGCGTGGCGCAGAAGCACCTCGACCGGCTGTCCGAGTCCGGTTTCCGGGTGCATGTGGTTCCGGGCCTGCTCAGTGAGGACGAGCTGGGCGCGGAACTGGAGTCCTGCACCGCCTATCTGCTGGGCGGTGACGAGTTCGCCTCGCGCGCGGCGCTCACCCGGGCCAAATCGCTGAAGGTCGTCGGCTTCCTGGGAGTGGGGTACCAGTCCTTCGTCGACGCGGACGCCGCCGCCGAACTCGGCATCGCCGTCACCAACACACCGGGCACGCTGACCAACAGCGTCGCCGAGTTCACCATCGGCCTGCTGCTGGCCCAGCGCCGGCAGATCCCCTCGTACGCGGCCGACTACCGCTCCGGGAACGCGGGCGGCGAGGAGAAGCAGCACGACCTCGCCGGACACCGCCTCGGCATCATCGGCCTCGGCGCGATCGGCACCCGGATCGCCGAGATCGGCGCGCTGGGCCTGGCGACCGAGACCGCGTACTACTCGCGCACCCGCAAGCCCGAGGTGGAGGAGCGCCTCGGCATCGCCTACAAGGACCTGCACAGCCTGCTGTCCTGGGCCGAGAACCTCGTCGTCATGGTCCCGGACACCCCCGAGACCCGCGGCATGATCGGCACCGACGAGGTCGCCCTGCTGCCGGCCGCCGGGATCACCCTGGTCAACACGGCCCGCCCCTCGGTGGTCAGCCCGGCCGCGCTGCTCCAGGGCCTCGGCAGCGGCCGCATCCGCACGGCCGCGTTCGACGGCTTCTACGACGCGGACGTCCCCGAGCGGGACGAGCTGCTCGCGCTGCCGCCGTCGAGGCTGCTGGTCACCGGGCACATCGGCTCCCTCACGCACGACGCCCGCGACGCGATGGCCGTCAAGTGCATCCAGTCCATCGTCAACGTCGTCACGGGAGAACAGGACTCCTACATCGTCAACGGGAGCAGCTGAGCATGGGCTCCGCACTCGTCGTGGTCGGAGCGGGCGTCATAGGCTGCTCGGTCGCCGCTGCGGCGAGCGACCTCTTCGACAAGGTCGTGCTCCTGGACGCCCGCGCGGACACCGGCATGGCGGCGAGCTGGGCGGCCATCGGCGGGATCACCCCGCAGAGCGACGACTTCTGCCGCGGCCCGCTGCGGCAGTTCGCCGAGGCGAGCCGGCGGATGTATCCGCAGTGGCTGGCCGGGCTGGAGGCCGGGTCCGGGATCGAGGTGCCGTTCCTGGACTCCGGCCTGCTGCAGGTGGCCCTGGACCCGGTGGAGCAGCGGCGCGTCCAGGAGCAGCTGGTGCCGCAGTGGGTGGAGCAGGGCTTCCGGGTCGAGCAGCTGGACGCGGGGGTCCTGGGCGTGACCGAGCCGCTGCTCGCGCCCGGGGTGCTGTCGGCGGTGCGGCTGCCGAGCGAGGGTGCGCTGGAGCCGCGGGTGCTGATGGCGGCCCTGGGGACGGTGGTGCGCCGGGATCCGCGGATCGAGGTGCTGGCCGGGGCCCGGGTGCGGGGTGTCACGGCGCGCGGGCAGGGGGTGGAGGTGCGCCTGGAGGGCGGCCGGGTCCTGCACGGCGACCGGTGCGTGGTGGCGGCCGGGGCGTGGAGCCCGGACCTGGTGCCGACCCGGCCCGGCGGGCAGTTCCCCGTACGGGGGCAGGCCGCCGAGCTGGTGGTGCCGGGCAGCAGCGGCTATCCGCTGCGCCACCACGTGTACTGCAAGGTCGCCGTGGACGACACCACCGTGTCCTCGTACGCCGTGCCGCGCCACGACGGGCGGGTGGTGGTCGGGGTCACCTACGACCAGGGCCGGTGGGACGAGGGGCCGGAGGAGGCGGCCACCGAGCGGCTGCTCCGGGCGCTGCGGCTGCTGATCCCCTCCTCGCGGGAGTGGCGGCTGACCGGCGCCTGGGCCGGCATCCGCCCGGGCACGGCCGACGGCTACCCGCTGGTGGGGCACGCCGACCCCGAGGGGCGGGTGGTCATGGCGACCGGGCACTTCGGCGTCGGGATCACCCTGGCCCCGATCACGGCGGCGCTGGTGCGCAGTGTCCTGGCGGGGTCCGGGCTGTCCGCCGAGCAGGCGGAGGCCCTGCGTGTGATGGATCCGCGGAGATTCCTGTGAGGGTGAGGGGCGTTCCGATTGGCGTCAGCAGATCTGAGGACCATATGGCGTAGCGCGGGCATGCGGTGGGGGCTCCTGGCGGCGGTGGTCCTGCTGCTGTCCCTGCCGCTGTGGGGGCTCCGGCCGTACGGGAGGGTGTTCGACCACGACACGGCCGGGACCTGGGGCGACTGGGTCAGCGGGGTGGGGCAGGTCGGTGCGGTCACCGCGGCCGTCGGGACGGTCCTGCGCTCCGAGAAACGGGAGCGCAGGAGGCAGCGCACGGCCGCCGCCGCCTGGATGACCGTGCTGTCGGACGCCGACCAGCCGTACTGGGCGGTGCAGGTGGAGAACTCCACCACCCTGCCCGTCTTCCGGTGGCGCGCGGACAGCCCCGACGGCTCGGTGCACCTGTGCCACGAGGAGCTCGGGCCGCTCGTGCCGGGGCGGAGCGACTACGAGGTACCGCTCGCGGTGCAGCCGGACCAGAGCCGGGCGCTGCCGCTGAAGTTCGAGTTCGCAGACAGTGACGGGCGGTTCTGGAGCCGGTCGGAGCTGGGGCGCGTCACCGCCGTGCCCGAGCCCGCGGCGTGGCACCCGGTCGGCCCCTGAGGTGAGGTGAGATGACCACTGATCCCGAAGACGGCTCCGGGCGGCAGGGCACGCGCCCCGCGCCCCGTCGCATCAATCCCCAGGCCCCGCGCGGGCCGGGCGAGCGCATACCGGACCAGCCGGGTCCGCCGGGGCAGGGGGCCGGGGGCGGCGGCGCTGCGGGCGGGGCCGGTGCGGTCGGTGCCGGTGCGGCCGGTGCCGGGCCGGCGGGGCCCGGGGGTCCGCCCGGGCCGGAGCTGCTCCCGCCGCGGGAGCTGCCGGTGGAGCTCGTCCACTACCTCGGCGCGCTGCGGGCCCTGTCGGCCACCAGCCAGGAGGGCGCGGACGCGGGGGCCTTCCCCGACCGTCCGCTGGACGCGGTCTGGATCCCGCGGGAGGTCCGCGAGATCGACGCCCTGACCCGCACCGCCCCGCCCGGCGACGAGGACTCCCCGGGCCTGCCGCTGGACGGCGTCGTCCTGCACGGCGCGGGCCGCTCGCTGGTGCTGATCGGGCCGCCGTGCTCCGGGCGCACCTCGGTGTGCACGCACTACGCCTCGCTGCTGGCGGAACGGGCGCTGACCGGCGACGCCGAGGCGCCCGTACCGCTGCTGGTCAACGCCCTGGACGTGCCCGCGCAGGGCGACTTCGCGGCGATGGCCGACGCCCTCACCGACGCCGCGGTCTCCCGCTCCGGGATCGGCGCGTACGGCCCCGTCGCCCGGACACTGCTGCGGGACTCCCTCGACCGGGCGTTCCTCTTCGTCGACGGGGTGGAGGACGTGCCCCTGCACTCCCACGCCAGCTCCGACAACTGGTCCCCGCGCACGGTCCTGCAGACCCTGGCGCAGCTCCACGTGCACTACCGGAACCTGCGCGTGCTGGTGACGATCTCGGACTCGAGCTGGTTCTCCGCCGAGTGCGCCCGGTCGCGCGACACCAGCGCCTACGTCCTTCGGCCGCCCAAGCAGCGCGACCTCGAGAACTACATCACCGGATGGTTCACGACCTGATGCCACCCCACGAAGGAAAGCTCTCCGAGCGGCTCATCGCCGCCATCCGCGGGGACAGCGCCCTCGCGTCGACGGCGCGCGTCCCGTACCTGCTGCACCTCCTGGTCGTCTCCACCGAGCGCAATCACGAGGTCCCCACCTCCGTCGGGCACTTCTGCCGGCTGGCCGCGGAGGAGTTCCTGCACAAACGGCCCCGCAGACGGGCCTCGGCCTCCTCCGAGCCCTGCCTGCTGCGGCCCTCGTACGACACGGAGATCCAGCGGATCATCGAGGAGGTCGGCTTCTCCATCACCGCGCTGCGCTCGGCCGGGCCGGAGGTCAACTCCATCTCCGCCGCGTCCGTGCAGGAGCCGATCCTGCGGGCGCTGGGCGAGGAGCTGGAGTTCCTCGACGCCTTCCCGGCCGTCGTGGACTACGTGCAGTTCCTGCGCAAGGGACACGGGATCCTCGCCGTCGACGCGGCCAGCCGGCTGTCGTTCCGGGAGAACCTCTTCCGCGACTACTTCGCCGGCTGCGCGCTGGCCCGACGGGACTCCGAGACCATCGTCGGGCTGTGCCGCCACCCCATCTGGCACGCGCCGCTGCGCTACTGGGCGAGCTCCCAGACCACCGCCGAGGGGCACCGCCTGGTCACGGGCACGGCGGCGGAGCTGGCGGGCGCCGCCGAGGAGGCCGGCGGGGAGGGGCTGCCGCTGTGGCTGCTGGCCGGTGAACTGCTGGTGATCCTGGCGGCGGTGCGGCCGGGCGCCGAGCCGTCCGGGCTGGTCCGCAGGCTGCGGCGGTCGGTGTCGGAGGCGGTGGCCGTGGCGTGCGGGGACCGCGGCCGCGACCTGGAGACCCGGGACCGGGCGGCCACCGTGCACGCCCAGCTCAACCCGTCGACCTGGGACGAGAGGTGCCCGGAGCTCCTCGCCCTCAGCTGCCCGGTCCCGGCGGGCTCGTACCCCATCGGCTCGCGGACCCCGCTCAACTCCCGGGACGACAAGTACCAGCACATCGACTGGTACCCGCAGCACACGGAGACGATCGAGGAGTTCCGGATCTCCGCCCTGCCGGTCACCAACCGGGACTACGCGGAGTTCGTCGCCTCCGGCGGCTACCGGGACCCGGACTGCTGGCCGGAGGGCCCGGCGCGGCTGTGGGTCACCCAGGACGAGGCGTTCATCAACGCGCCGGACGGCCCGCGCGCCGGGTCCACCGACACCCAGCGGATCCACCTGAGCAAGGAGATGCGCGAGGGCATCATCGACGAGGAGTCCCTCCAGGAGTACGTGGACCAGCTGCTGCTGCGGCAGGTCCCGCTGTACTGGTGGGACCCCCGCTACAACCAGCCCACCCAGCCCGTCGTCGGGGTCAACTGGTGGGAGGCGGTGGCGTACTGCCGCTGGCTGACCAAGCGGCTGCGCGAGCGCGGGGTGCTGGACGGGGACGGCTACGCGGACATCCCCACCGAGGCCGAGTGGGAGTGCTCCTGCCTGGGCCGGCCGGAGTCCGCGCCCTACCCGTGGGGCGCCGACTGGCAGGACGGCATGGCCCACGTACGGGCCGAGCAGGGCTGGACCCAGCGCTCGGTGCCGGTGGGGCTGTTCCCGTGGGCGGCGCGGGAGGGCCGGCCCCAGGACATGATCGGCAACGTGTGGGAGTGGACCCGCTCGCTGGCCTGGCCGTACACGCGGTCCGGGCCGGGCCGCGAGGACATCCGGGCCGCGGGCGACCGGATCGTGCGCGGGGGCTCGTGGTTCTCGCGGGAGCCGCTGGCCCGGCGGATCCAGTTCCGGTCCTACGACCCGCCGCAGAACGCGTACGTGGACCTCGGCTTCCGGGTCGCGTTCTACACGCGGTAGCCGCCGGGCGGGGGCGGGCCGGACCCCGGCGCTCAGCCGCGGGCCGCGCTCAGCCGCGGGCCGCGCTCAGCCGCGGGCCGCGCTCAGTCGCGGGCGGCCGTCAGCCCCGCCACCACCGACCCGGCCAGCTCGTCGAGGTAGGCGGCCGGCACCTCGTCGCGCACCACCACCTGGCGCCAGTACAACGGCCCGATCGCCAGGTCCAGCGCCCGGCCGGGGTCGGTGCCGGCCGGCAGCTCGCCGCGCGCCACGGCGTCCGCGACGATGCCCTGCGCCATCCGCAGCTCGCCGTCGAGGAGGGCGCCGCGCACCGCGTCCGCGATCTCGGGGTTGCGGGCCGCCTCGACGAGCAGGTCGGGGATGACCGCGGAGGCCACCGGGTGGCGCAGCACGTGTGACATGACCTCCAGCAGGGCCCGTACGTCGCCGTACAGCGAGCCGGTCGCGGGCACGGGCAGGCCGTCCACGGCGAAGGCCTGCACCAGGTCCAGGACCAGGTGCAGCTTGGACTTCCAGCGCCGGTAGACGGCGGTCTTGCCGACGCCCGCGCGCCGGGCGATCCCCTCGATCGACATCCGCGAGAACCCGACCGCGGCCAGCTCCTCCAGAACCGCGGCCCGGATCGCCTCGGTCACGTCCTCGCGCAGCACGGCGGCCCCGGCGGGGGCGCGGCGGGCGGGGGCCGGGTCGGCGGCGGGGGCGGTGGCGGGGGTGGAGGCGGCGGGATCCGTGGTCATGGACAGAGCATAGCCGCGCACGCCGACCCCACCTCGTCACGACGATACGGTTGCGTTCCGTCGCACCGCGCCCTAACCTCGCCGTAGCGACGATACGGTTCCGTTCCATCGCCCCGGCGTCCCGACCCGTCGAAAGCGACCCCTTGTGACTCCACCGACCCTGGCACCCGCAACGGCGCCCGCCCACCGCACCCCCGCGGAGCTGGCGGCCGCCCACGGCCTGACGGTCAGCGGCGCCCGCCCCCCGCTGCCGGCCTACGTGCGCCGCCTGTGGGAGCGCCGCCACTTCGTGACCGCGTACGCCACCGCCCGGATGCAGGCCACGTACAGCACGGCCAAGCTGGGCCAGGCCTGGCACCTGGTCACCCCGCTGCTGAACGCGGCCGTCTACTACTTCATCTTCGGGATCGTCATGCACGCCAGCCACGGCGTGCCCGACTACCTGCCGTTCCTGATCACCGGCATCTTCGTCTGGGACTTCATCGGCAGCTCCATCAACGCCGGCACCCGGGCCGTCCACAGCAACCTCGGCCTGGTCCGCGCCCTGCACTTCCCGCGCGCCAGCCTCCCCCTCGCCTCCGTGGTCCAGCTCTTCCAGCAGCTCCTGGTCACCATGGGCGCCCTGGTCCTGCTCCTCCTGGCCTTCGGCCAACCGCCCACGCTGTCCTGGCTGCTGGCACTGCCCGTCCTCTTCCTCACGGCGGTCTTCTGCGCGGGTTGCGCCATGGTCATGGCCCGCATCGGCAGCAAGAACCCGGACGTCAGCCAGCTGATGCCGTTCGTCCTGCGCACCTGGATGTACTCCTCCGGCGTGATGTGGTCCATCGACCAGATGCTGCGCCAGGACCAGCTGCCGCACTGGGTGGCCCTCGCCCTGAAGACCAACCCGGCGGCCGTCTACATCGACCTCATGCGCTACGCCCTGATCGACAGCTTCGACGCGCACGCCCTCCCGCACCACGTGTGGGCGATCGCCGTCGGCTGGGCCCTGCTCGCCGGCGTCGGCGGGTTCGTCTGGTTCTGGAAGGCAGAAGAGGAGTACGGCCGTGGCTGACCCGACCGCGACCGCCACCCGCGTGCCGACCGTCATCGCCGACGACGTGCACGTCATCTACAAGGTCAACGCCGGCGGGCGCAAGGGCGGCGCCACCGCCGCGCTCAGCCGGATCCTGTCCCGCAAGCCGGCTCCCGGCGTGCGGGAGGTGCACGCCGTGCGCGGGGTGTCCTTCACCGCGTACAAGGGCGAGGCCATCGGCCTCATCGGCACCAACGGCTCGGGCAAGTCCACCCTGCTGGCGGCCATCGCGGGCCTGCAGCCGGTGGCCCGCGGCACGATCTACTCCCAGGGCCAGCCGTCGCTGCTCGGCGTCAACGCCGCCCTGATGAACGACCTGACCGGCGAGCGGAACGTGATCCTCGGGGGGCTGGCGATGGGCATGAGCAAGCAGCAGATCCACGAGCGCTACCAGGACATCGTGGACTTCTCCGGCATCAACGAGAAGGGCGACTTCATCTCCCTGCCGATGCGCACGTACTCCTCCGGCATGGGCGCCCGGCTGCGCTTCTCGATCGCGGCGGCGAAGGACCACGAGGTCCTGATGATCGACGAAGCCCTCGCCACCGGCGACGCGGCCTTCCAGCGCCGCAGCCAGGCCCGCATCGAGGAACTCCGCGAACGGGCGGGCACGGTCTTCCTGGTCAGCCACAGCATCGGCACGGTCCGCGAAACCTGCGACCGGGCCATCTGGCTGGAGTCGGGCACCCTCCGCATGGACGGCCCGTCCAAGGAAGTCTGCGACGCCTACGAGGCCTACACCCGCGGCGCCTGACAGATCCAGCCCCGCCGGCGTTCGAGGCGCGGGAGCCCTGGGGCAGAGCCCCCGCAACGGCGCCGCACCCGCATGACGGCAGCCCGGCGGAGCCTCACGGCACGCGCCACTGCTGCGCCTTGCTCCCCGAGGCGCAGGGGACCACCGTCAGCTGCTGCCCGGCGCCGTTGTCGGTCAGGCAGCCGCCCTGGAAGGCGATGTCCTTGATGAGGTACGCGTTGGACCCCGCCACCCGCTCCAGGTTCCACCACACCCCTCCCCCGCCGCCGAGCTCTGCCCGCACGGTGTCGCCGAACTGCGTCAGGGCCCGGCCGAGGTAGGCGCCGTTCGGGGAGCAGACGCGGAAGGATTCGTAGTTGCTCCGCTCGTACACCCAGCCCATGGCCGTGGTCCCGCCCATGACCACCTTGGTGCCCGACGCGGTGCTGTTGGAGCCCAGGCCGACCTTCAGCCCGTCGCCGACGTTGGTGATCGCTCCCCACACACCCGCGCCGCACCCCGCGGGCGGATTGGCCCCGGAGCCACCGCCCGCGCCGCCCGCGCCGGCACCGGCGCCGCCCGGGGTCCCGCTGCCGGTCGGCTGCTGGCCACCGCCCGAGGGGCTCCCGCCTCCGCCCGAGGGGCTGCCGGCGCCACCGCCCGAGGGGCTGCCGCCGCCCGCGCCACCGGCGGCTGCGCCACCCGGTCCGCCCGGGGCGGGCCCGCCCACGGCGCCGCCCTGCGCCGCGGCCGGGTCCTGGCCCGGGACCGGGGCCGAGGGGCCGGGCGAGGCGCCCTGCGGGCTGCCCGGGGGGACGGAGGCGCCGGGCCCCTGGCCCGCGCCGCCGGACGCGGCGGGTGCGGACGCCGCCGCGGACGGCTGCCGGCCGGCGCCCTGCGCGTCGGCCTCCTTCCCCCACGGGGCGATCTGCAGCACGGTGACGGCGACGGTCACGGTCACGCTCACCGAGACGGCGACCGGCACGGCGACACCCTCGGGGATGCCGAGCCGCTGCCACCACTTCCTCCTGCCGGAGCCGCCCGCCGCAGCGGACCCGTCCGACCCGGCCGACCCGGGGGACTCGGCGGACCGTACGACGACCGGCCCCGCCGGTGCGTCCAGCTCGCCGAGCGGCCGCCCCGCCGCCGCACGGCGCGCCGCCGCCGCCATCACCGAGGCGTCGGCGTACCGCTCCTCGGGCCGCTTGGCCAGCGCTCGGGCGACGAACGCGCGTACCGGCTCGGGCAGCGCGTCCGGGAGGGCGGGCGCGGGCTCCCGGACGTGCTTGAGCGCGATCTCGACCACCGACTCGCCGGTGAACGGCGGCTCCCCGGTCAGCAGTTCGTAGACGACCACGCCCATGGAGTACAGGTCGGACGCCGCGATGGCCCCCAGCCCCTCGGCCTGCTCCGGAGCCATGTAGAGGGCCGTGCCGAGCACCGCGTGGGAGTCGGTGATGCCGGTGCTGGCCGCGCTGGACCTGGCGATGCCGAAGTCGGTGACGGTCACCCGGCCGTCGCCGCCGAGCATCAGGTTCGACGGCTTGATGTCGCGGTGCGTCACCCCCTGGAGGTGTGCCGCGTGCAGCGCGTCCAGGGCCTGCCCGGCGATGTCGAGCGCCTGCTCGGGCGGCAGCGGACCGGACTGCGCGCGGACCTCGTTCAGGGGCCGCCCCTCGACGAGCTCCATGACGATGTAGGCGACCTCCTCACCCGACTCGATCGGGCTCTCGCCGTAGTCGTGGACGTCCACGATGCCGGGGTGGCTGAGCGAGGCCAGGACCGTGGCCTCGCGGCGGAACCGCGCCGCGAACGCCGGGTCGTCGAGCAGCGCCGGGAGGAGGACCTTGACGGCCACCTGCCGCCGCAGCACGGCGTCGTCGGCCCGCCACACCTCGCCCATCCCGCCGCCGCCGATCCTCTCGGTCAGCGTGTACCGGTCCCCCAGAACCGTGCCCCGTCCCCACATGCGTGTTCCCCCGCAGCGCCATCTGGTCGAATGGTCCGTACAAGTGCAGCCGGGCACAGGGTACTTGGGGCGCCGCGCAGTTGCCCGCGCCTGATGCGCCCCCGTGACAAGACCCGGGGAAACGGGGAGGCCCCGGCCCCCGGAGCGGAATCCGGGGGCCGGGGCCTCGGTCGTGCGGGGGCGGGGATCAGGCGTGGGCCCTCAGCAGCGACCGCATCGTCCGCATCGCCACGGACAGGTTCGCCAGGTCGAAGTCGTCCGACCCCCGGATCTCGTCCAGCGTGGTCCGCGCGCGACTGATGATCGCCGCGTTCTTGTCCTCCCAGGACTTGAACCGCTCCTCCGGCGTGGATTCCCCGTTGCCGGCCGCCAGCACGTCGGCGGTCAGCGCGGCGTGCGCCGCGAACAGGTCCTCGCGGATGGAGGCACGGGCCATGGACTGCCACCGGTCGGCGCGCGGCAGCTCGATGATCCGGTCCATCAGCTGGGTGATGTCGAGGCGGTCGGCGAGGTCGTAGTACACCTCGGCGACACCGAGCGGGTCGACACCGGTGCGGTCGGAGATCGCGACGATGTCCAGCGTCGGGAACGCCGACGAGAACCCGGCGACCTTCGCCGCCAGCTCCTCCGGCACGCCCTCGGCCGCCAGCTCGTCCAGCACCAGCTGGTACCACTCCAGGTCCGCACCGCGCACCAGCTTCGGCAGCTCGCCCCAGACCTGGGCGACCCGGTCGGCGAACAGCTCGATGGTCTCGGTGATCTGCAGCGGCTGCGGCCGGTTGTTCAGCAGCCAGCGCGTGCCCCGCTCGACCAGGCGCCGCGAGTGCAGCCGCACCCGGGTCTGGACGTCGGCCGCGACCTTGTTGTCCAGAGCCTCGACCGCGTCCCACACCTCGGCCAGGCCGAAGATCTCGCGGGCCGCGAGCTGCGCCCGGACGATCTCCTCCGTGGAGGCTCCGCTCTCCTCGCGCAGGCGGTGCAGGAAGGTCGAACCGCCGGTGTTGACGGTGTCGTTGACCAGCATCGTGGTGATGATCTCCCGGCGCAGCGCGTGGGCGCCGACCTGCTCGGGGAACTTCGCCTTCAGCGCGGCCGGGAAGTACGAGTCCAGCAGGCGGCGCAGGTACGGGTCGTCCGGCAGCTCGGTGGCGATGAGCTCGTCCGCCACCGTGATCTTGGTGTAGGCCAGCAGGACGGCCAGCTCCGGCTGGGTCAGGCCCTTGCCGCTGCCGAGCAGCTCGCGGACCTGCCGGTCGGTGGGCAGGAACTCCAGGCTCCGGTCCAGCAGTCCGGCCTGCTCCAGGCGGCGCATGAAGCGCTGCTGCGCGTGCAGCAGGCTCGACGCCTGGGCCACGCCGTTGGCCAGGGCCACGTTCTGCGCGTAGTTGTTGCGCAGCACGAGCCGGCCGACCTCGTCGGTCATCTCCGCCAGCAGCGAGTTGCGCTGCTTGACGGTCATGTCGCCGTCGGCGACGACCGCGTTGAGCAGGATCTTGATGTTCACCTCGTGGTCGGAGGTGTCCACGCCCGCGCTGTTGTCGATGGCGTCGGTGTTGACCTTGCCGCCCTCGCCGCCGGCGCCGGTGCGGGCGAACTCGATGCGGCCGAGCTGGGTCAGGCCCAGGTTGCCGCCCTCGCCGATGACCTTGGCGCGGACGTCGGCGCCGTTGACGCGGATGGCGTCGTTGGCCTTGTCGCCGACCTCGGCGTGCGTCTCGGCCGTCGCCTTGACGTAGGTGCCGATGCCGCCGTTCCACAGCAGGTCCACCGGAGCGTGCAGGACGGCCTGCATCAGCTCGGCCGGGGTCATCTTGGTGACGCCCGCCTCGATGCCGAGGGCCTCGCGCATCTGGGCGTTGACCGGGATGGCCTTCGCGGAGCGCGGGTGGATGCCGCCGCCCGCGGAGAGCAGCGCGGTGTCGTAGTCGGCCCACGAGGAGCGCGGCAGCTCGAACAGGCGCCGGCGCTCGGCGTAGGAGACGGCCGCGTCCGGGTTCGGGTCGATGAAGATGTGCCGGTGGTCGAAGGCGGCGACCAGGCGGATGTGCTCGGAGAGCAGCATGCCGTTGCCGAAGACGTCACCGGACATGTCGCCGACGCCGACGACGGTGAAGTCCTGGGTCTGGGTGTCGTGGCCGAGCTCGCGGAAGTGCCGCTTGACGGACTCCCAGGCGCCGCGGGCCGTGATGCCCATGCCCTTGTGGTCGTAGCCGGCCGAGCCGCCGGAGGCGAAGGCGTCGCCCAGCCAGAAGCCGTAGGACTCGGCGACACCGTTGGCGATGTCGGAGAAGGTCGCGGTGCCCTTGTCGGCGGCGACGACGAGGTAGGTGTCGTCCTCGTCGTGGCGGACGACGCCCTTGGGCGGGACGACCTCTCCGCCGACCATGTTGTCGGTGATGTCGAGCAGCGCCGAGATGAAGATCTTGTACGAGGCGATGCCCTCGGCGAGCCACGCGTCGCGGTCCACCGACGGGTCCGGCAGGTTCTTCGCGACGAAGCCGCCCTTGGCACCGACCGGCACGATGACGGTGTTCTTGACCATCTGCGCCTTGACCAGGCCGAGGATCTCCGTACGGAAGTCCTCGCGGCGGTCGGACCAGCGCAGGCCGCCTCGGGCGACCTTGCCGAAGCGCAGGTGGACGCCCTCGACGCGCGGGGAGTACACCCAGATCTCGAAGGCCGGGCGCGGGGCCGGGAGCTCCGGGATGGCCTGCGGGTCGAACTTCATCGACACGTAGGAGTGCTGCTCGCCGTCGGCGCCCAGCTGGAAGAAGTTGGTGCGCAGGGTGGCCTTGATCAGCGTGAGGAAGGACCGCAGGATCCGGTCCTCGTCGAGCGAGGCGACCTGGTCCAGGGCCCCGTCCAGCTCCTCCAGCATGGCGTCGATGAGCTCGGTGCCGGCGGACTGGCGGCCGGGCGACATCCGGGCCTCGAAGAGCGAGACCAGCAGCCGGGTGGTGTGGACGTTGTTGCGGAGGGTGTCCTCCATGTAGTCCTGGCTGAAGGTGGAGCCGGCCTGGCGCAGGTACTTGGCGTACGCGCGCAGGACGACGGCCTGCCGCCAGGTGAGACCGGCGCCGAGGACCAGAGTGTTGAAGTTGTCGTTCTCGGCGTCGCCCCGCCACACGGCGGCGAAGGCGTCCTGGAAGCGCTCGCGGGCGTCGTCGCCGAGGTAGTTGTCGCCGTTGGCCGGGACGGGCATCCGCAGGCCGAAGTCGTAGATCCACGCGTTGCTGCGGTCGCTGCAGCGCAGCTCGTACGGGCGCTCGTCGGTGACCTCGACGCCCAGGCGCTGCAGGACGGGCAGGACCGCGGACAGCGAGACCTGCTCACCGGTGCGGTAGATCTTGAAGCGGCGCTCGCCGGGGCCGGCGCCGACGGGCTCGTACAGCGACAGGGCGAAGTCGCGGTCGCTGGCGGAGAGCCGTTCGAGGTGGACGAGGTCGGCCACGGCGCCGCGCGGCGTGTGGTCGGCCTTGTAGCCCTCGGGGAAGGAGCCGCCGTACTTGCGCAGCAGCTCGGCGGCGCGCTCCTCGCCGAGTTCGGCGGTCAGGGCCTCGCCGAAGCCGTCGGCCCAGGAGCGGGCGGCCTCGACCAGGCGGGCCTCGACGCGCTCGACGTCGGCGTCGGTCAGCGCGGGCAGCTGGGTGCCCTGCGGGACGCGGACGACGAAGTGGATGCGGGAGAGGATCGACTCGGTGTTCCAGGCGGTGAAGTCGACGCTGGTGCCGCCGAGCTCCTCCTTGAGGATGTCCATCAGGCGCAGCCGGACACCGGTGGTGAAGCGGTCGCGCGGCAGGTAGACGAGGGCCGAGTAGTAGCGGCCGTACTCGTCCTGGCGCAGGTACAGCCGCAGCCGGCGGCGCTCCTGCAGGTACAGGACGGAGGTGGCGATCTCGCGCAGCTTGTCGACCGGGGTCTGGAACAGCTCGTCGCGCGGGTAGGTCTCCAGGATCTGCAGCAGGTCGCGGCCGTCGTGGCTGGACGGCGAGAAGCCGGCGCCCTCCAGGACCTCGGCGACCTTGCGGCGGATGACCGGGACGCGGCGCACGGACTCGGTGTACGCGGCGGAGGAGAACAGGCCGAGGAAGCGGCGCTCGCCGACGACGTTGCCCTCGGCGTCGAACTTCTTCACGCCGACGTAGTCGAGGTACGAGGGACGGTGCACGGTGGCGCGGCTGTTGGCCTTGGTCAGCACCAGCAGGCGGTGCTCGCGGGCCTTGGCGCGGGCGTCGGCCGGGAGCCGGTTGAAGGACGGCGAGACGGGGTGGGCGTCCTCCTGGCCGTGGTGGACCGGGTCGGAGCGCAGGATGCCGAGGCCGGTGCCGGGCACGGCGGCCAGGGCGTCGCCGTCGACGAGGTTGTACTCGCGGTAGCCGAGGAAGGTGAAGTGGTCGTCGGAGAGCCAGCGCAGCAGCTCCCGGGCCTCTTCGAGCTCGTACTCGTACAGGTCGGGCGCGCAGGGCTCGTTCGGCAGTTCGTCGGCGATGCGCAGCGCGGCGTCGCGCATCTTCTCCCAGTCCTCGACGGCCTCGCGGACGTCGGACAGGACGCGCTGGAGGTCGCCGGTGATCTGCTTGAGGTCGGCGCGGTCGGTCTCGCGGTCGATCTCGACGTGGATCCAGGACTCGACGAGGGAGTCGTGGGGGCGCGCGGTCCGCGGGCCGTGGGCGTCGCAGTCGGGGCCGAGGATCTCGATGAGCTTGCCGGTGATGTCGCGGCGGACGACGACCTGCGGGTGGATCACGACGTGGATGCCGCGGCCCTGGCGGGACAGCTCGTTGGTCACGGAGTCCACGAGGAACGGCATGTCGTCGGTGACCACCTCGACGACGGAGTGGCTGGAGGTCCAGCCGTTCTCCTCGACGGTCGGCGTGTGCACGCGGACGTTCGCGGTGCCCTGCGGGCGGTTCTCGGCGAGCCGGTAGTGCGAGAGCGCCGCCCCGAAGACGTCGACCGGGTCCCGGTCCAGGAGGTCCTCGGGCGCGGTGTGCAGGTAGTAGCGCTGGAGATAGGAAAGAGTCGTGTCCCGGTCGGGCCGCTCTCCCTGCTCGGCCCCAGTCGGAAGTACCCCCCCGGCCGGGCTGTGCTCAGCTACCCGGGCCGCCCGCGCGAGCAGCTCGGCCTTTGCTTCGTCCAGCTTGGTCTGCATGTCCTCTGGCTCCTGTCGCGCGCCATTGCGTGACGTAGGTGAAGGAAGGAATGACGTAGCGCCGCGAGGCGGGGTGGTGTCCGTCCGGAGCCGACGCTATGTCGTCGTGAGAGCCGTCCGGGAGGGATTCGGCCAAGATCGGCGCGGTGTCCCGGAGGCGGGGACCAGCGAAGGCCCGGGCACGGTTGTGCGCCGGGCGCAGGCCGGGGGCTTCGGCGCCCCCGATGACTATCGCGCTGATCACGGGTACCAGGCTATCTCGCCCGACCCCCATTGCGTCACGGTCCGGATCTGTACAAAAGCAAGTCCGGAAGTTTGACGATGTGCGCAGTGACGCGAAGGGCCGGGCGTGCCAGTCGCTATTCGGCCAGCTCGCGAGCAGTGCGGACGGCCTCTGCCAGGGTGTCCACGACGGGTACACCGGCCGATTCCAGACTGGTGCGGCTGTGCGAACCACCCGTGTAGAGGACGGCCCGCGCGCCCACGTGGGCCGCGGCGAGGGCGTCGTCGACGGCGTCCCCGATGAGGACGGTCGCCTCCGGGGTCACGCCGGAGTGCGCCAGGGCCTCCATGTGCCGGACGAGGTGGCCTGCCTTGGAGGTGTGCGAGGGGCCGGTGCGGCCGTCGACGCGCAGGAAGTACCGGTCGATGCGGTGCTCCCGGACGAGCGGTACGAGCCTGTCGTGGGGCGCCAGCGACAGCAGGGACTGGGTGAGCCCCTCGGCCTCCCAGTCGCGCAGCAGCTCCTTGGCCCCCGGGGTGAGGCCGGTGTCCTCCGCGGCCTCCCAGTAGTGCCGGTGGAAGGCGGCGTCCATGACCTCCCACTCGGCCTCGGTGGGCAGCCGGCCCATGAGCCGCTCGTAGAACCTGGGCACGGGTACGACGTAGAGCTCGCGGTAGCGCTCCAGGGTGATCGGCGCGAAGCCGAACTCGGCGAAGGAGGCGTTCGTCGCCGCGATGACGGCGTCGATGTCGTGGAGCAGGGTGCCGTTCCAGTCCCAGACTATGTGGACGGCGCGGGGAAGACGGCCGGTGGTCATGCCAGCAGCCCCGGGATCTCCTGGACGCCGAACCACAGCAGTTCGTGGTCCTCGGCGCCGTCGACGGTGAACGCGGCGTCCTCGTCACCGGCGTCGGCGGCGGCCAGCGCGGCCGCGGCGGCCTGGACGTCCGCCACGGCGTCATCGGCGTCGACGTGCACGGCGGCGGCCGTGGTGAGGCGTACGGGCCCGTCGAGGGTGACCTGCCCGAGGGTGGACTCGTCGAGGCCCGGGACGGCGCCGACGGCCTTGTCGGCGACGTCGACCGCGACGACGACGCGCTTGCGGGGGGCGCCGGCGTCCTCGGCGAGCAGCCGCAGCGAGGCCGCCGCGGCCCGGCCGAGGGCGGCGTACTCCAGCTCCTCGATGTCGTCCGACACGTACCACTCCCGCAGGGCGGGGGTGACGGCGTACGCCCGCAGCGGGGCGCCGCCCAGCTCACCCGCCTTGTGCGCCTCGGCGAGGCCGGGGAGGGTCAGGGGGACGTACACGCGCATGGCCGGCTGCTTTCGGTAGTCGGAAACCCACCCAGCATACGATCCGACCCCCCGTCACGCCCCACCCCACCACCACTCCGGCAAGTTCAGCCCTGCCCCTTTGCGCAGCGGGGGGTGCACCATTCCAGCCCCGCCGGCGCTTGAGGCGCGGGGTCTGGGGCGGCGCCCCAAGAGAGCCGGCTCCGCCGGACACTCCCGCCGGCACCCGTACGGGGCGGTCCGGGACTGCGTGGGGTGACGGCCGGGGTCCCCTTTTGGGGTGTCGGGAGCCGGGGGGCCGGCGTCCGCCCGGGTTTGCCGGTATGCCGCCGCGCCGCAGGTGACCGGGGGCACGGACACCCGGATAGGTGAACCGGGCCCCGGCGGCCGGCCGGGCCGCGGATCCGTTGCGGAGGGTGGGCGGCGGCCGTAGAAGATCCTCAACCAAGTTACCGCCCGGTACCGCGCCGGGCCCGGACTTTCGGGGGATCGCCATGACCGGAACCAGGGGACCCGGGACGCCGACCGGCCACACGCGCCCGCCGGGCCGCGACGACCGCCGCCGCCCGCTCCGGCCCCGCCGCCCCCGCGGCCCCCACGACTGGTTCGCGGAGCGCCTCCTCGCGGTGGTCAGCGGCCAGCGCCCGGTGCACTCGCTGCTCGGCCTCACGGTCGGCCCGGCCTACGACCAGCTCGTCGACCTGGCCCCGACGGGCCCCCTCCCGGTCCGCTTACGCCCCGTACTGCGCCACTGCGGCCGCTTCCACCCCGGCCCCGGGGTGATCGAGGCCTTCGCCCGCATCGCGACGGGAGACCGCGTCTCGGCGATGGCCTTCCGCCTGGAACAGGGCCCCGACCAGCGCTGGCGCTGCGCAGCCGTCGAAATCCGGGGCCCCCGCCCGTGACCTGCTGCGCCTGCCCGCACCCTCGCCCCAACGCCGCCGGGCCCGGTCACGCAGTGCGTCGCAGCTGCGTGGCCGGGCCCGGCGGGGCCGCCCCTCGGGGCGGGGGGTTACTTCTTGCGGCGGCGGCCGCCCGCGGCCTTCTGGGCCTTGCGGCGCTCGGCCCGCGTCATGCCGTCACCCGCGGCACCGTCCGAGTCGAAGTCGCCCTCGATGACTCCGCCCTCACCGTCAACGGTCGGCGCCGAGAAGTGCAGCCGGTCGCGCCGCTGCGGAGCGTCCAGCCCCTTCGCGCGGATCTCCGGCCGCACACCCGCCGGCTCCTTCTCCAGCGACGGCGCGGCGTCCTGCACCGGGACCTCCTCGACCTGCTGCTCGACCTGGACCTCCAGGTTGAACAGGTAGCCGACGGACTCCTCCTTGATGCCCTCCATCATGGCGTTGAACATGTCGAAGCCCTCGCGCTGGTACTCGACCAGCGGGTCCTTCTGGGCCATCGCGCGCAGGCCGATGCCCTCCTGGAGGTAGTCCATCTCGTAGAGGTGCTCGCGCCACTTGCGGTCCAGCACCGACAGCACCACGCGCCGCTCCAGCTCGCGCATGATGTCGGAGCCGAGCGCCTTCTCGCGCGCCTCGTACTGCTCGTGGATGTCGTCCTTGACGGACTCCGCGATGAACTCGGCGGTGATGCCGGCACGGTCGCCCGCGGCGTCCTCCAGCTCCTCCACCGTCACCTTGATCGGGTAGAGCTGCCGGAAGGCGCCCCACAGCCGGTCCAGGTCCCACTCCTCGGCGAAGCCCTCGACCGTCTCCGCCGCGATGTACGCGTCGATCGTGTCGTCCATGAAGAAGCGCACCTGCTCGTGCAGGTCCTCGCCCTCCAGGACGCGGCGGCGCTCGCCGTAGATGACCTCGCGCTGGCTGTTGAGGACCTCGTCGTACTTCAGGACGTTCTTGCGGGTCTCGAAGTTCTGGGTCTCGACCTGCGACTGGGCGGACGCGATCGCGCGCGTCACCATCTTGTTCTCGATCGGCACGTCGTCCGGCACGTTCGCCATCGCCATGACGCGCTCGACCATCTGCGCCTTGAACAGGCGCATCAGGTCGTCGCCCAGCGACAGGTAGAAGCGGGACTCGCCCGGGTCGCCCTGGCGGCCGGAGCGGCCGCGCAGCTGGTTGTCGATACGGCGTGACTCGTGCCGCTCGGTGCCCAGCACGTACAGGCCGCCGAGGGACTTGACCTCTTCGAACTCGGCCTTGACGGCCGCCTCGGCCCGCTGGAGCGCGGCGGGCAGCGCGTGCGCCCACTCCTCGATGTGCTCCTCCGGGTCCAGGCCCTGCTGGCGCAGCTCGGCCTCGGCGAGGTCGTCCGGGTTGCCGCCGAGCTTGATGTCGGTACCGCGGCCGGCCATGTTCGTGGCGACCGTGACGGCGCCGCGGCGGCCGGCCTGGGCGACGATCGAGGCCTCGCGCTCGTGCTGCTTGGCGTTGAGGACCTCGTGCGGGATGCCGCGCTTGGACAGCTGGCGCGAGAGGTACTCGGACTTCTCGACCGAGGTGGTGCCGACCAGGATCGGCTGGCCCTTCTCGTGCTTCTCCGCGATGTCGTCGACGACGGCGGCGAACTTCGCGACCTCGGTGCGGTAGATCAGGTCGGCCTGGTCCACGCGCTGCATCGGCCGGTTCGTCGGGATCGGGACGACGCCGAGCTTGTAGATCTGGTGGAACTCGGCGGCCTCGGTCATGGCCGTACCGGTCATGCCGGACAGCTTGGTGTAGAGGCGGAAGAAGTTCTGCAGGGTGATCGTGGCGAGGGTCTGGTTCTCGTCCTTGATGTCCACCCCTTCCTTCGCCTCGATCGCCTGGTGCATGCCCTCGTTGTAGCGGCGGCCGGCGAGGATACGGCCGGTGTGCTCGTCGACGATCATGACCTCGCCGTCGATGACGACGTAGTCCTTGTCCTTCTTGAACAGTTCCTTCGCCTTGATGGCGTTGTTCAGGTAGCCGACGAGCGGGGTGTTCACCGACTCGTAGAGGTTGTCGATGCCGAGCCAGTCCTCGACCTTGGCGACACCGGCCTCGTGGATGCCGACGGTGCGCTTCTTCTCGTCGACCTCGTAGTCGCCGGTCTCCTCGATGCCCTTGAGCGGGTTGCCGGGCTCGCCCTTGGTCAGGCGGGTGACCAGCTTGGCGAAGTCGGCGTACCACTTCGTGGCCTGGTCGGCCGGGCCGGAGATGATCAGCGGCGTGCGGGCCTCGTCGACGAGGATCGAGTCGACCTCGTCGACCACGGCGAAGTTGTGGCCGCGCTGCACCAGCTCGTCCTGCGACCACGCCATGTTGTCGCGCAGGTAGTCGAAGCCGAACTCGTTGTTCGTGCCGTACGTGATGTCGCAGGCGTACTGCTCGCGGCGCTGCGCGGGCGACATGTTCGCCAGGATGCAGCCGACGGTCAGACCGAGGAACTTGTGGACGCGGCCCATCATCTCGGAGTCGCGCTCGGCCAGGTAGTCGTTGACCGTGATCAGGTGCACGCCCTTGCCGGACAGCGCGTTCAGGTACGCGGGCAGCGTGCCGACGAGGGTCTTGCCCTCGCCCGTCTTCATCTCGGCCACGTACCCGAGGTGCAGCGCCGCGCCGCCCATGATCTGCACGTCGTAGTGCCGCTGGCCCAGGACGCGCTTGGCCGCCTCGCGGACCGTCGCGAAGGCCTCGGGCAGCAGGTCGTCGAGGCTCTCGCCGTCCTGGTACCGCTGCTTGTACTCGTCCGTGAGCGCCCGCAACTCGGCGTCGGAGAGGTTGACGAAGTCCTCTTCGATGGAGTTGACCTGGTCCGCGATGCGGTGCAGTTTGCGCAGGATCTTGCCTTCGCCTGCACGCATGAGCTTGTTGAAGACGGACACCGGGGTTTGTCTCCTCGCCGGTCGGGCCTGGCACTGGTTCGTACGCGGGCACGGAGGGTGGGCCCCGCCGCACCGGCCATCGTAAGCGAGGACACGGTCGCGTCGGGAGGTCCGCCATGGCCGCAGGACGGCATGCGCCCGGAATGAGAACGTACGGGGGGCACGGAAGGTGCCGCCCCCGCCGAAAAGTGTTCGCCGGGCGTGCGGGCCCGCAGCACAATTCGGTCATGGAACCGACCGCCCTGGCCACCGCACGGCTGACCCTGCGCCCACACCGCCCCGAGGACGTCGAGGAGGTGCTGGCCGCCTGCCAGGACCCGGAGATCCAGCGGTGGATCCCCGTCCCCCTGCCGTACGGGCGGGCCGAGGCCGAGGCGTACGTGCTGGGCACCGTGCCCGGCGGCTGGCGCGAGGGGACCGAGTTCAACTTCGCCGCCCGCCTCACCGAGCACCCCGACGGCGCCGACGGCCCGGGCCCGCTGGTCGCGAGCGTGGCCGTGGTCCCGCGCGGCCCGCACGCCCACGAGATCGGCTACTGGGCCGCCCCCGGCCACCGCGGCCGCGGCCTCATGACGGAAGCGGTGCTGGCCGCGGCCCGCTGGGCGTTCACCGAGGCCGGCTGCGTACGGCTGGTCTGGCGGGCCGGCGTCGGCAACGCCGGCTCCCGGGCCGTCGCCGAGAAGGCCGGCTTCCGCATCGAAGGCGTGCAGCGGGCCGGCATGGAGCACCGCGGGACCCTGCGCGACTGCTGGGTCGGCGCCCTGCTCCCCTCCGACCTCGGCCTGCCCTCCCGCCTGCCGTACCTGCCGGCGCCGGACCGGGTGCCCATTGTCAGTGGTGGCGCCTAGGCTGCGGCGCATGACCACCGCCACCGCCGCCGTGTCCCTCTCCGCCGACGATGCGCGCCGCCTCGCCCTGCGCGCGCAGGGGTTCCTCGGGGCGCCCGACCGCCGGGGCGGCGTGCGCGGGATACTGCGCCACCTGGGGGCGGTGCAGCTCGACACCATCTCCGTGCTGGCCCGCTCGCACGAGCTCATCCCGTACGCACGCCTCGGCGCGGTCGGCCGGGAGGCGGTGGAGCGGGCGTACTGGAGCGAGCAGCACGCGTTCGAGTACTGGTCCCACGCGGCCTGCATCCTGCCCATCGAGGAGTGGCCGCACTTCGCGTTCCGCCGGCGCGCCCGCCGGGCCCGCGGCCACCGCTGGCACGTCCTGCAGGACAAGGACCGCTCGACGAAGGCGGTCCTGGACCGGCTCGCGGCGGACGGCCCGCTGACCTCGAGCGAGCTGGGCGGCGCCAAGAACGGCGGCGAATGGTTCGAGTGGTCCGAGACCAAGATCGCGGTGGAGTGGCTGCTGGACACCGGCGAAGTGGTCTGCACCGAGCGCCGCGGCTGGAAGCGCGTCTACGACCTGGCCGAGCGGGCCGTCCCGGACGCACTGCTCCACGACGACCTCGACGACCGCGAGTGCCTGCGCCGCCTGGTGGCGCTGGCCGGCAAGAGCCTCGGGGTCGGCACCCGCGCCGACATCGCCGACTACCACCGCCTCAAGGGCGAGCAGGTCGATGCGGTGATCGCCGACTCGGGGCTGGTCCCCGTCGAGGTCGAGGGCTGGGCCAAGCCCGCCTGGGCCGATCCGCAGGCGCTGGCCGTCGCCCCGCGCGGCCGCCACCGCACGACGCTGCTCTCGCCCTTCGACTCGCTGGTGTGGGACCGGCCGCGCACGGAGCGGATCTTCGGCTTCACGCACCGGCTGGAGGCGTACGTGCCCAAGCCGCAGCGGATACACGGCTACTTCGCGATGCCGCTGCTGGCGGGCGGCCGGCTCCAGGGCCGCGTCGACCCGGCCCGCGAGGGCCGCACCCTGGTCGCCCGGCAGCTGTCGCTGACCACGCCGAAGGCAGCGCGCCCCATGGCCGAGGCCCTGCGCGAGGCGGCCGAGTGGGTCGGCTGCGACAGCGTCCGCATCGAGCGGGCCGGCTCCCCCGAGGAGGCCGCCGCCGTCACGGCGGAACTGGCCGCGCTCTGAGCACCGCCCCGGTCAGCGGATCTCGAGGATCTTCTCCCGCATCGCGTACACCACCGCTTCCATCCTGGAGTGCAGCTGCAGTTTCTCCAGGATGTTGCGGACGTGGTTCTTCACGGTGTTCTCGGAGATGAACAACTCCTTGGCGATGTCCCGGTTGTTCATTCCGGTCGCGACCAGCTTGAGGACTTCCAGTTCGCGGTCGGTCAGCCGTGGCGCGGGAACGAGCCGCCGCTCGTCCGTCCGCTGGATCATCGACTTGAACTCGGTCAGCAGTTTCGACGCCATCGAGGGGCTGATCTGCGACTGCCCGTCGGCCACCGCGCGAATCGCCGTGGCCACCTCGTCCGTGGAGATCTCCTTCAGCAGGTATCCGGTGGCGCCCGCCTTGATCGCGTCGTAGAGGTCCGCCTCCTCGTCGCTGATCGTCAGCATGATGATCTTCGCGGAGGGGGCCACCTCCTTGATCGAAGTGCAGGCCTCGATCCCGCCGCGCTTGGGCATCCGCACGTCCATCAGCACGATGTCCGGCAGCAGGTCCGCCGCCTTGTCCACCGCCTCCGCGCCGTCCCCGGCCTCGCCGACGACCTGGATGTCCTCCTCCTGCGCGAGGACGATCTCCAGCCCGCGCCGGAACAGGGCGTGGTCGTCGACGACGAGCACCCGGATCGGCTCCCCGCCGTCGTCACCGCGCACCGGCCCGAAACCGTCCGCCATCGTTCCTCCCCCTGCAGGTGCCGAGATTCCGGCCAACCGGGCGGAAGTGCCCACCCGTTGACTGAGCGCCATGATTCCATGCCCGGACCGCCCGGCGCGGTCCTGCGGCGCGCACGTTGGCGCATACGCATCGCACACGGGTGCCCCCGTGCGACGCCGTGGCGTCGCACGGGGGCACCGTACGGAATGCGGACGCGGCGTCAGCCGCCGAGCGCGCCGCCCGCGCCGCCCGCGCCGGGCTCGACCGAGCTGGAGGCCTGGTCGGCGTTGAGGTGGATCACGCCGTAGTCGTAGCCGTGGCGCCGGTAGACGACGCTCGGCATCTTGGTCTCGGAGTCGACGAACAGATAGAAGTCGTGGCCGACCAGCTCCATCTCGTACAGAGCCTGGTCGAGCGACATGGGCGCGGCCGAGTGCGTCTTCTCGCGGACGATGAGCGGGCCTTCGCCCTGTACCTCGAGCGACCCGATCCGGGTGGTCGGGACGGCGTCCGCCTTGTCCTCCGTGTACGGCTGGCCGTTGCCGTTGAGGGTCGCCACGCCCGGGACCACATCGGCGACCTCGGCCGCCGAGAGCCGCCCGGCGCCGCGACGGGTGAAACGCTTGTCGTGCTGCTTGCGCAGCCGGGCCTCCAGCTTCTCCTGTGCCAGGTCGAGCGCCGCGTACGGGTCGGTGGCGGCGGCCTCGGCACGGATCACCGGGCCCCGCGAACGCAGGGTGATCTCCACGCGGTCGGAACGGTCGGCCTGGCGCGGGTTGTGCTCCTTGGACACCTCGACGTCCAAGCTGATCACCTTGGCGTCGAGCTTCTGGATCCGCTCCGGATTCAGCTTCTCGGCCACGTGCTTGCGGAACCGCTCGGGCACCTCGGTCTTGCGGCCCTTGACGACGATGTCCACGCAGAACTCCGTTCCCGGATAGCTCCGCCCCTGGGGCGAAGCGTCTCCCTTTCGCACCAGGCTCCGGTGAGCACCGGAGCCACGGACTTGGCGACTTTCACCTCCTCCTCCCCCATCGGCAAGATCTACACCCCACCGACTTCGGAGTCGAGAGACAGCCTCTGACACGAAGATTCAGACAACGACGAAACGTGCGATCCGATGCGCGGGGTCCAGGGTCGCCAGTTCCTTACAACCGAACATATCTCTCCCTGCCGGTTGTCGGCACCCGCTACCGGAACGTACCTCCGTTCAGGTGGCCATTCCCTCTTACTACCTGCAACGATGCGCCTTCCCCTCCAGTTCCAAATCTATTCACAGGAAGGTTGCTCTGTCCGGGTAGTAGACCGGATTCGTACGAAAGACCGGTCCGGAGCAGCCACAACGGCCGCTCCCTCCACCGGTCCGAGGCCTTCTGCGCGCACCGCCCGGGCCGCCTCCGCGAGGGTCGCCCCGGTGGTGGCCACGTCGTCGACCAGCACGATCCGCGCCCCGGCCGCCAGCCGCCGCCCGCCGCGGCGCACCCCCAGCGCGCCGTCCAGGTTCGCCCGCCGCTCCCGGGCCGCCAGGCCCGCCTGGTCGGCCACCGGCCGCACCTGGTGCAGTACGGGCGCCACCCGCGCAGGAACACCGGCCCGCCGCAACCGCGCCGCGGCCGCCAGCGCGATCCTGCGCACCGGATCGTGCCCGCGCGCCCGCACCTGCCGGCGCGCCGAGGGCACCGGGACCAGCACCAGTTCCCGCTGCGGCTCCGCCGCGCCGGCGGACCCGCCCGCGCGGACGGCCGCCGCCAAGGCCACGCCGAGCGGGCCGGCCAGCGCGAGCCCCCCGCGCTCCTTGTGCGCGAGGACGACGGCCCGTACGGCGCCCTCGTACACGGCGGCCGCACGCACCGGCGGCAGCCCCGGCGGGCAGGGCGAGGGCCGCACCGGCCCGGCCCGGCTCCCGTCCAGCGCCCGCGCGCAGCCAGGGCACAGCACGACGCGGGCCGCCCCGCAGCCCGCGCAGTCCTCCGGCAGCACCAGCCCGGCCAGCTCCTGCCACCACCCGCGCACCCCACCACTGTGCCGGGATGCGCGACCGCCCGCCACCCCTGTGGACGACGGTCGGATCCGCAGGTCAGCGGCGCGTCAGCCCGGGTACACCGGCGCCCGGCCGCCCGCCGCCACGGTGCGCCACTGCGCGCCCGGCGGCAGCCACACGATGCCGTCCTCGTCCGAGGACGCCACCACCGGCTTCTTCTCGTCCTCCGTCGCCGCGACCGCGACCAGCCCCGTCGCACCGGGCAGGCTCGCCGCGACCATCGACCCGTCCGCCAGCATGTACCGGGCCTGCACGACCCCGCCGCTCTCCCGGCCCACCACCAGCAGCCGCCCGTGCGGCGCCCAGCTCAGCGCCGTCACGTCCGCCATCTGCGGGGCCGCCTGGCGCAGCTCGCGCACCGCGACCACCGAGCGGTCGCCCTTGCCGCCGTCGGGCCGCTCGATCCGCCCGATGTACAGGCGCTTGTGGTTGTCCTTCTGCACCAGCAGCGCGAGCCGGGCCCCGTCCGGGGAGGCCTTCAGCGCGGTGATCCGCCCGCCGTCGAGCCCGGACACGTCGACCTTCTGCGGGGCCGCGGAGCCGGCCGGCACCCAGTACAAAGCGGGGCTCTGCAGGTCCTGGTCCGCGACCCACAGGTTCCCGGCCGCGTCGAAGCTCGGCGCGCTCAGCCCGTTCGGCTTGGCGCCCTTGGCGGTGAGCACCGGCTGCGGCATCGGCCCGGCGGTCGTCAGGTTCACCTGGTACAGGCTGTGCCCGTCCTCGGAGACCACCGCGGCGCGCTTCTCGTCGTACGCGACGGCCGCCGAGGAGACCTTGAACGGGGCGTTCGGCGCGGACAGCGGTCCGGGCACCGGTTCGGGCCGGTACTGCTGGTCCTCGCTGTTGACGTCGAGCTTCATCCGTACGAGCCGGCCCTCGGCGTCGACGTAGTACTGGTAGTCGGGGGACGGGACCCGGTGCGCGATCGCCGCCGCGGTCGCGTCGGTCACCGAGCACAGCGAGGACTTGTCGGCGCGCAGCAGCTCCACCCGGTCCAGCCGGGACGCCGTCAGATCCTTGACCGTCGACAGCAGTTGCGTGGCCATCTTCTGGCACTGCGGCTGCGCGACGTTGTCCGCCTTGTCGTTCAGCGGCACGCGCAGGGTGTTCTGCCCGTCGTACGAGAGGGACTTGGTGCCCTCCCGCAGCTCCGTTCCGGTGGGGAAGCTCGAAGTGACCACGGGTCCCAGCCACTTGGAGGGCCCGGCCAGCAGCGACTGCACCGTCTGCGTCGTCGGGTCCATCCGCGAGTCCGGATCGCTGCGCTGGCGCACGTACACGGGGTCGGCGACGAGCGTGCCGCCCGCGAAGTAGTACTTGTTCACCGGCATGTAGATGCGCTGGAAGTCGGACTCGCTGAGCACCAGGTTCTTCGGCGGCGTCGAGATCCGCCACTGCTTGTTCTCCTGGACGAGCTGGAGGAACTCCTCGTAGCGCTCGTTCGGCGGCTCGGGCTGGTACGCGCTGCGCTCGTCCACCGTCGCGAGCTTCTTGCCCGCCATCTTGAACTTGGGGCCCGAGGGCTCCTTCTCGGCCTGGACGGAGAACCGGTCGATGCCCCCGGAGAGCACGGTGACCGAACCGGGCCGCCAGCTCTTGGCGGCCTCCTCGGTGAGGTACTTCCGGGCGGTCTGCAGCTGCGGATCGTCGCTGGTCATGGCTTCGAGGAAGCCGTCGACGATATCGGTGGGGCCCGCCTTGTCGGCCGGCGGCACGCCGAAGACCCGGACCTGCGAGTCCACCCCCTGCGAGGCCCGGACCTCCCGGATCTCCCCGCTGGAGGGCATGGAGGCGCAGCCGGCCAGCAGCAGCGCCCCGGCGCCCGCGGCGGCCGCGTAGGCGCGAGCGGCCGCCCGCCGCGGCTGCCCCTGCTGCTCCTGCCGGCCCGGCTGCCGCCGTGCGCGGCGGCCGTCGTCGTCTGCGTGCTGCACGGGTCCGGCGTCCACCTCAGCGCCCACCTGCTCCATCCTCCTGTGCTGCCTGGTCGGCCGGCCGGGCCACGACGCGGGCACCGTTGCCGGGCAGGGCCGTCGGGTCCGCGGGCACCGGCAGCGCGCCGGCGACCGCCGACCGGGGCGGTATCGCCGAGCGCTCGGGGCGGACCGGGGCCTGGGCCCGCGGCCCCTTCGGCCCGGATCCGGACCCCGCGGCCTCGGCCGCCGCCCGGGCCCGGTTGCCCCGCGAGTCCTCGGGCTCCAGCGGGATCGGGGAACCCCGCAGCGGCTCGTCCGCGGTGCGCGGCAGGGTCAGCCGGAACTGCGAGCCGCCGCCCGGCTCGCCCCAGGCCTGGAGCCAGCCGCCGTGCAGCCGGGCGTCCTCGACCGCGATGGACAGACCGAGGCCCGTGCCGCCGGTGGTGCGGGCGCGCGCCGGGTCGGCCCGCCAGAAGCGGTTGAAGACGCGGGTGGCCTCGCCGGGCTTGAGCCCGACGCCGTAGTCCCGTACGGCGACGGCGACGGCCCCGCCCGCGGACGCGAGCCGGACCACCACGTCGCGGCCCTCACCGTGCTCCACCGCGTTGACGACGAGGTTGCGCAGGACGCGCTCCACGCGCCGGGCGTCGGCCTCGGCGATCACCGGCTGGGTGTCGCCGAGCACCCGGATCCGGGTGCCCTTGTGCTCGGCCAGCGGCTCGGCCCCGTCGATCACCCGGCGCACCACGTCCCGCAGGTCGATGGGCTCGGCCTCCAGCGCCGCGGCCCCCGCGTCGAACCGGCTGATCTCCAGCAGGTCCGCCAGCAGCGACTCGAAGCGGTCGAGCTGCCCGGCGAGCAGCTCGGCGGAGCGCGCGGTGACCGGGTCGAAGTCGACGCGGGCGTCGTGGATGACGTCGGCGGCCATCCGCACGGTCGTCAGCGGCGTGCGCAGCTCGTGCGAGACGTCCGAGACGAACCGGCGCTGCATCCGCGACAGGTCCTCCAGCTGCTGGATCTTGACCTGGAGGTTCTGCGCCATCTTGTTGAAGGCCTCGCCGAGGCGGGCGATGTCGTCCTCGCCGGTGACCTTCATCCGCTCCTGCAGCCGCCCGGCCGACAGCCGCTCGGCGATGCCCGCGGCCATCCGCACCGGGGTCACGATCTGCCGTACGACGAGCCAGACGATGGCGCTGAGCAGGGCGACCACGAACAGCCCGGCCGTCGCGATGGTCGACTTCACCAGGTTCAGCGACTCCTCCTCCTGCGTCAGCGGGAAGAGGTAGTACAGGTCGTACGGGTCGCCGTTGATGTCGGTGAGCCGCTTGCCGACGACGAGCGCCGGCTCGGGCGCCTTGTCGCCGGCCCCGGCGGTGTACTTGATCTGCGAGAACGTCTTGAAGGTGCCGGTGGCGTGGTTGACGGCCCGGCGCAGCTTCGGCGGGACGCTCGCGGTGGGGTCCACGTTGCCGGAGGCCCGGGCGCCCTTGACGCCGGAGGCGCCCGCACCGCCGGGTGCGGCGTCCGCCGCACCGCCGGTGCCGGTCCCGGCACCGAGGGCGACCACCTCGAAGGCGGTCTGGCCGCCGCTGGCGAGCTGCTTGACCAGCGAGTTCATCCAGGTGCTGGCGTCGCGGCCGAGTTTGTTGTCGGTGGCGTCGGGCCCGTCAACGGTCGCGGGCGTGTTGGCCTTCTCCTGCGCCACCGCGAACCCGCCGGCGGCCTGGCTCTGCGCGGCCTCCTCCTTGGCGTCGAGGAGGCCCTTGCTCACCTGCGCGATGACCACGAAGCCGAGCGCCAGCACCACGGCCAGCGACATCAGCATGGTGGCGGCGACCACCCGCAACTGGATGTTGCGCCGCCACAGCCGGACAGCCGGAAGCAGCGGGCGCCGCACCAGTCGTACGAACAACCGCAGCACAGGACCGCCGGGCGCTCCGTCCTGGAGCAGCCGGCCGGCCCGCAGGGCTCCCCAGCGGGAGCCGACCCGCGGCCTGCCGGGCTTCACGTCAGCTCGGTCCTGCCTTGTAGCCGACACCGCGCACCGTCACGACGATCTCGGGGCGCTCCGGGTCCTTCTCGACCTTGGAGCGCAGGCGCTGTACGTGCACGTTGACCAGGCGGGTGTCCGCCGCGTGCCGGTAGCCCCAGACCTGCTCCAGCAGCACCTCGCGGGTGAAGACCTGCCAGGGCTTGCGGGCGAGGGCGACCAGCAGGTCGAACTCCAGCGGGGTCAGCGCGATGGAGTTGCCGTCGCGCTTGACCGAGTGCCCGGCCACGTCGATGACCAGGTCACCGATGGCCAGCTGCTCCGGCGCGGGCTCCTCCGAGCGGCGCAGGCGGGCCCGGATGCGGGCCACCAGCTCCTTCGGCTTGAACGGCTTGACGATGTAGTCGTCCGCCCCGGACTCCAGACCCACGACGACGTCGACCGTGTCGCTCTTCGCAGTGAGCATCACGATCGGCACCCCGGACTCGGCCCGGATCAGCCTGCAGACCTCTATGCCGTCCCGTCCGGGCAGCATGAGGTCGAGCAGCACCAGATCCGGCTTCGCCTCCCGGAAGGCAGCCAGTGCCTTGTCGCCGTCCGCTACGAACGACGGCTCAAAACCTTCTCCACGCAACACGATGCCGAGCATCTCGGCCAGTGCGGTGTCGTCGTCGACGACAAGGACGCGTCCCTTCATGGTTGACATCATCCCATTAGCCAATCGTTACCCGGCGGTGAGCTGTCCCACAGCCAAAAAGGCTGGAAATCGTCCCTCGGACCTGCCTGGAGATCACATCGACCAGTCTGCCCCGGATCCGGGTGACAATTGAAGGCGCGGACGGCCGCGGATCGGGGGGACGGCCGGTCCGCTCACCGTTCCCGCGTGGCACGATGGCAGCCGACCTGCGCCCCCGCCGATCAGGTGTCACGTGAAGGAGCGACGATGAACGACTCTCCGGGCCGACCGGCGCCCGGACCCTCCCCGTCCGACGGCGAGCGGCCGAGCGCAGGGTCCGAAGGCCAGAACCCCGACGGGACCGCCGGCGCGGCCCGCCCCGCCGGTACGCAGAAGTGGTCCGCCGAGCAGCCGCCCCCCGCGCAGTGGCAGAGCCCCGGCGCAGCCCAGCCGCCCGCACAGCCCGCACCGCCCGGCCCCCCGTCCGCCGCCCCGCAGCAGCCCGCACCGGGCGGCTGGGGCTCGTACGGCAGCGGCCCGGGCGGACCCGGCCAGCCGGGCGGACCGGCCCCGTACGGCCACCAGGCCGGCCCCTGGGGCAAGCCCCCGGCCGCCAAGCCCGGAGTCATCCCGCTGCGCCCCCTCGACCTCGGCGAGATCCTCGACGGCGCCGTCGCCACCATGCGCGGCCACTGGCGCTCCGTCCTGCCGATCACCCTGGTCGTCTCCACGGTCATCGGGGTCCTCGGCGTCCTCGTGCAGAAGTACACCGTCCCCGACCTGCAGGTCGCGGCGGACCCGCAGAGCGACCCGGCCGAGGCGTTCAAGAACCTCGGCAGCAGCCTCCTCGTGACGGGCATCGACACGTTCGTCCAGGTCGTCGCCACCATCGCGGCCACCGCCATGCTCACGATGATCTTCAGCCGCGCCGTCCTCGGCCGCAGCTCCTCCATCGGCGAGGCCTGGCGAGAGGCCCGCCCGAGCCTGCTGCGCCTGATCGGCCTGACCCTGCTCGTGGCCGCCGGCATCGCCCTGCTCTTCGCCGTCCTGATCGTCCCCGCCGCCCTCGCCGGCAGCATCGGCCTCGCCGTCCTCGGCGGCCTGGCCGGCCTGGTCCTCGCCGTCTGGCTCGGGATCAAGTTCAGCCTGGCCTCGCCCGCGCTGATGCTGGAGAGGTCCGGCGTCATCACCTCGCTGCGCCGCTCCTCCAAGCTCGTCCAGGGCTCCTGGTGGCGGATCTTCGGCATCACCCTGCTGACCGGGCTCATCACCGGCTTCGTCTCGGCGATCATCGTCTGGCCGCTGACCATCGTCGGCCTGATCGCCTTCGGCGGCGGCATCAGCGGCCTGGAGGACGGCACCGCCACCACCGCCTGGGGCGCGCTCATCCTCTCCGGGATCGGCGCGATCATCGCCCAGACCATCACCATGCCCATCCAGTCCGGCGTCACCGTCCTGCTCTACGTCGACCAGCGCATCCGCCGCGAAGCCCTCGACCTGGAGCTCGCCCGGGCCGCCGGCCTGGAGAACTACGGCGCGGACCCGGCGGCCCCGCCCACCGGAGGCTGATGCACCGATGATGAGTACGGGGGGCCTCATCACACGGGCCGCGGCCCACCTGCCGGCCGCGGAGACACCACCGGTGACGACACCGCGCGACCCCGCCCGCGAGGCGGCCCGGCGCGAGCTGTCCAAACCGCTCTACCACCAGAACGACCCGGGGCTCGTCCAGCGCGCCCTGAACAAGTTCTGGGCCTGGGTCGGCGAACTCTTCGACCGGGCCGGCACCGCCACCCCCGGCGGCACGCTCGGCCTGGTCGCCATAGCCGTCCTGGTGGCCCTCGCCGCGGCCGCCCTGTGGTGGCGGCTGGGCGCCCCCCGCCGCACCGCCGCCACCACCGCCGCCCTCTTCGAGGACGGCCCGCGCAGCGCCGACGACCACCGCACCGCCGCCGAGGCCCACGCCGCCGCCGGCCGCTGGAACGAAGCCGTCCAGGAGCGCATGCGGGCCCTCGTGCGCTCCCTGGAGGAGCGCACCCTCCTCGACCCGCGGCCCGGCCGCACCGCCGACGAGGCCGCCGCCGAAGCCGCGCCGGCCCTCCCCGGCCACGCCGCCGACCTACGGGCAGCCGCCCGCGCCTTCGACGACGTCACCTACGGCGGCCGCACCGCCGATGCCGACACCTACGCCCGCCTGCGCACCCTCGACCACACCCTGACCCGCACGAAGCCCCTCCTGACGGGAGCCCCGTCATGACGCCCCCGGCCACGCCCCCCGGCACGAGCCCGGCTCCGAGCACCGCCCCGGGCTCCGGCTCGGGGCCGGCGGTCGCCGCTGCGGCGGCCGCCGCCGCTGCGGTCGCCGCTGGCGGTGCCCCTGCCGGCGGAGGCACGGGCACCGCGGGCGCGGCCGGCGCTGCCGCAGGCGCGGGCACAGCCGCCGCCACGGCGGGCAGCGGGATGACGCCCGGCCTGCTGTGGCGCCGGGCGCGCGGGTTCCTCGCCGCGCTCGGCATCCTCCTCGTGGCGGCCGTCGCCCTGGCCGCGCTCGGCTCCGACAGCCGCCACGGCCGGCTCGACCCCCGCTCCGCCGACCCCGAGGGCAGCCGGGCCGTCGCCGAGCTGCTGCGCGCCCGCGGCGTCGACACCCGCGTCGTCACCACCGCCCGCGAGGCCGCCGAAGCCGCCGGCCCCCGCACCACCGTGCTCGTCGCCCACCCCGACCGGCTCGGCCCCGCTCAGCAGCGCGCCCTGCGCTCCGCCATCGACCTCTCCGGCGGCCGCACCGTCCTCCTCGGCCCCGACAGCACCGCCCTGGACTCCCTGGCCCCCGCCGTGCACACCGCGGGCGACGCCCACGAGCCCGCCCTCGCCCCCGCCTGCACCCTGCCCGCCGCAGCCACCGCCGGCCGCGCCGACACCGGCTCCGGCCACCGCTACACCACCACCGCCCACGGCGCCCAGTCCTGCTACCCCAGCGGCGGCCGCCCCACCCTCCTGGTCCTGCCCTCGGCCACCGCCGGCGGCGACACCGTCGTCCTCGGCTCGGAAACCGTCCTGCTCAACAGGACGCTCGCCACCGAGGGCAACGCCTCCCTCGCCCTCCAGCTCCTCGGCACCCGCCCCGACCTCGTCTGGTACCTGCCGTCCCCCGCCGACCAGCAGGACGCCGACGCGGACACCGCCGACAAGTCCTTCCTCGACCTCGTCCCCGCCGGCTGGTCCTGGGCCCTCCTGCAGCTGTTCCTCGCTGCCGCCCTCGCCGCCCTGTGGCGCGCCCGCCGCCTCGGCCCCCTCGTCGCCGAGCGGCTCCCCGTCGCCATCCGCGCCTCCGAGGCCACCGAGGGCCGCGCCCGCCTCTACCGCCGCGCCGACGCCCGCGACCGCGCCGCCACCGTGCTGCGCGCCGCCACCCGCGAACGCCTCGCCGCGCTGGTCGGCGTACCGTCCGCGCACACCCACGACCCCGCGGTCCTGCTCCCCGCCGTGTCCGCCCGCCTCACCGACCCGCCCGGCCGGGACCTCACCGCCCTGCTCTTCGGCACCCCGCCCGCCGACGACGCGGCACTCGTCGCGCTCGCCGACCACCTCGACGCCCTCGAAAGAGAGGTCCGCACCTCATGACGGCCACCACGGACAGCGCCCGCTCCTCCCTGGAAGCGATCCGCACCGAGATCGGCAAGGCCGTCGTCGGCCAGGACTCGGCCGTCACCGGTCTCGTCGTCGCCCTCCTGTGCCGCGGCCACGTCCTCCTCGAAGGCGTCCCCGGCGTCGCCAAGACCCTCCTCGTACGGGCTCTGGCCGCCTCCCTCGACCTCGACACCAAGCGCGTCCAGTTCACCCCCGACCTGATGCCCAGCGACGTCACCGGCTCCCTCGTCTACGACGCCCGCACCGCCGAGTTCTCCTTCCAGAACGGCCCGGTCTTCACCAACCTCCTCCTCGCCGACGAAATCAACCGCACCCCGCCCAAGACCCAGTCCTCCCTCCTGGAGGCCATGGAGGAGCGCCAGGTCACCGTCGACGGCACCCCGCGCCGCCTGCCCGACCCCTTCCTCGTCGCGGCCACCATGAACCCCCTGGAGTACGAGGGCACCTACCCCCTCCCCGAGGCCCAGCTGGACCGTTTCCTGCTGAAGCTGAACGTGCCCCTGCCCTCCCGCGAGGACGAGATCGGCGTACTGACCCGGCACGCCGCCGGCTTCAACCCGCGCGACCTGCAGGCCGCCGGCATCCGCCCGGTCGCCGGCGCCGCCCAGCTCGAAGCGGCCCGCGAGGCGGTCGCCGCAGTGGCCGTCTCCCCCGAGATCGCCGGCTACGTCGTCGACATCTGCCGCGCCACCCGCGAGTCGCCGTCCCTCACCCTCGGCGTCTCCCCGCGCGGCGCGACCGCCCTGCTGGCCACCTCCCGCGCCTGGGCCTGGCTGACCGGCCGCGACTACGTCACCCCCGACGACGTCAAGGCCCTCGCCCTGCCCACCCTCCGCCACCGGATCCAGCTGCGCCCGGAGGCCGAGATGGAAGGGGTCACCGCCGACGCCGTCCTGACCGCGATCCTGTCCCACGTCCCCGTCCCCCGCTGATGGCCTTCACCGGACGCGCCGCCCTGCTGGCGGCCCTCGGCAGCCTCCCCGTCGGCATCCTCGAACCCAGCTGGACGGGGCTCCTCGCGGTCAACGGCCCGCTCGCCGTGGCCTGCGCGGTCGACTACGCCCTCGCGGCCCCGGTCCGCCGGCTGACCCTGTCCCGCTCGGGCGACACCTCCGTGCGCCTCGGCGAGCCGGCGGAGGTCCACCTCACCGTCACCAACCCCGGCCCCCGCCGGCTGCGCGCCCGCCTGCGCGACGCCTGGCCGCCGAGCAGCTGGCTCCCCGGCACCGAACAGCAGTCCTCCCGCCACACGCTCGACATCCCGGCCGGGGAACGCCGCCGCCTGACCACCCGTCTGCTGCCGACCCGCCGCGGCGACCGCCACGCCGACCGCGTGACGATCCGCTCCTACGGGCCCCTCGGCCTGCTCGCCCGCCAGGGCACCCACACCGTGCCCTGGACCGTCCGCGTCCTGCCGCCCTTCACCAGCCGCAAGCACCTGCCGTCCCGCCTGGCCCGCCTGCGCGAACTCGACGGCCGCACCAGTCTCCTGACCCGCGGTGAGGGCACCGAGTTCGACAGCCTGCGCGACTACGTCCCGGGCGACGACACCCGCTCCATCGACTGGCGGGCCACCGCCCGCCAGGACAAGGTCGCCGTACGCACCTGGCGCCCCGAGCGGGACCGGCACATCCTGATCTGCCTGGACACCGGCCGCACCTCCGCCGGCCGCGTCGGCGACGCGCCCCGCCTGGACGCCGCCATGGACGCGGCCCTCCTCCTCGCCGCCCTGGCGACCCGGGCCAGCGACCGCGTGGACCTGCTGGCCCACGACCGCCGCCCCCGCGCCCAGGTCCAGGGCCGCTCGGCCGCGGACACGCTCCCGGCCTTCGTCAACGCCATGGCCACCCTGGAGCCCGAGCTCGTCGAGACCGACGCCCGCACCCTCGTCTCGACCGTCCTGCGCAACGCCCCGCGCCGCTCCCTGGTGGTCCTGCTGACGAGCCTGGACGCGGCCCCCGTGGAAGAGGGCCTGCTCCCGCTCCTCCCCCGCCTGACCCAGCGCCACACGGTCCTGCTGGCCTCGGTGGCCGACCCGTACATCTCCGAGATGGCGAAGTCCCGCGGCACCCTGGACGCGGTCTACGAGGCCGCAGCCGCCGCCCAGTCCCAGGCCCAACGCCGCCGCACCGCAGACCAGTTGGCCCGCCACGGAGTCCACGTCGTGGACGCCACCCCGGACACCCTGGCCCCCGCCCTGGCCGACGCCTACCTCGCCCTGAAAGCCGCCGGCCGCCTGTAAGACCGGCGGTTCAAGTCAACGATTGAGGTCAAGCACGCCCACCTCGAGGTGCTCGTACATCTTGGGCTCAATTGTCGCCACCAGTGCGTCGGCACCCCAGTCCGGGAGATTTCGTACGGCTTGGACCGCTGCGGCAACCCCCGGAGGGACACCGTTCCGGCACAGCTGCGCCACTGCCAACACCGCCGCATAGTCAAGATCGACGGCGTGGATGACATCAAGCTGGCCGACGTGCTCGGCGATTCCCGCGTGCTCCCGATCCGCCTCAAGGATCGCCAGGACAGGCGCCCACAAACGCGTATCGCCGTCGAGGAAAGCCCGGTGGATGAGGGCGGACATCTGCCGGTTGCCCGATAAGGCGAGGAGGGAAGGGCTGTCCAGGACGAGGTGGCGCTGGATCACGCCGCATTCTCCTGCCGACGGGCGAAGGCCTGGCGAATCTTGCGCCCCATCTCCTCGCTCTCCTCGTCCGTCACGCGCACCCCGAAGTGCTGCGCCATGTACTCACGCGCCCGTTCGGCCCGCTCACGCCGCTCCTCGGGGGTCAGCGTGGACTCCGCAAACTCTTGGACCAGGGCTCGGATGGACGTGCCGCGGGACTCGGCGATGACCGCAAGGCGATCGCGCACCTCAGCCGGCACTCGGATCATGGCATCGGACATGCTTTGAGTCTACAGCGGCGTATACACGCCCGTCCGGTAAACGCAGAAAAGCCCCGCACCAGAGCTGGTGCGGGGCTTTCCCACAATGATTGTTCGGCGGCGTCCTACTCTCCCACAGGGTCCCCCCTGCAGTACCATCGGCGCTGAAAGGCTTAGCTTCCGGGTTCGGAATGTAACCGGGCGTTTCCCTAACGCTATGACCACCGAAACACTATGAAGTTACGAACCGCCGCACCACCCGTAGGGGGGCGTGTTCGTTGCTTCAGAACTAACACAGTGGACGCGAGCAACTGAGGACAAGCCCTCGGCCTATTAGTACCAGTCAGCTCCACCCGTTACCGGGCTT